>JBDUCK010000039.1:0-15869 GCA_040003485.1 Ferruginibacter sp.
TTGTGAGTGTTACAGAAATTGAACATAACGCAAAAGATAAAACGCTGGAAGTAAGCTGTAAAATTTTTACGGATGATTTTGAAAAAACACTTCGTAAAACCTACAATACCCATGTAGATCTATTGCTTGCAAAAGATAAACCTGCCATGGAGAAACTGGTAAATGACTATCTGAAAAAGCATTTAAAAATTGTAGTAAATGGTAAACCTGTTGCCTTAAAATACCTGGGGTATGAGCAAATAGAAGAAGGTATTTATAGTTACTACCAGGTAGATAATGTAACCAGTGTAAAAAAAATAACAGTCACTGACAATATTTTATATGAGTATAAAGATGAACAGATAAGCTTACTCCACATAACTGTAAACGGTAACCGGAAAAGTACAAAACTAAATAATCCCGAAGATAAAGTGGAAATGCAATTTTAGATGTTAGATATCAGATGGAAGATGTTAGTTGTTAGATGTTTTTATTCGAAAGGAAGTCATTTTAAAACCCCATTATCCATTATCTCATTATCAATTATTCTTTTACCCATTATCTTGCAGTTGCTCTTTTAATTCCTCGGAGATGGTCACCATTATTTTATCAATGCGCTGGCCATCCATATCTATTATTTCAAAATGAAAATCACGCCATTCAAATTTTTCTCCCGTAGCGGGTATGTGTTCCAGCTCATGTAGTACATATCCTGCAAGGGTATCAAATTCATGTTCACCTTCATTCATCCAGTCGGCCCTCTCAAAGTAGCTTAAGAAATCATAAAAATGTATTTGGGCATCTACCAAAAAACTGCCATCATCTCTTTTTACAATTTCGTATTCTTCCTGGCCGGTTTGCGGCACATCGCCAACAATGGCTTCCATTATGTCGTTTAGCGTAATCATCCCTTCCATAGTGCCATATTCATTTACAATAAAGCAGGTATGTATTTTAGTTGATTTTATTTTTTCAAGAAGAGTGTAAGCTTTATTATTTTCCGGTACAAATAAGGCGGGCTTCACTAATTTATGCAGCGGTGTATCTGGCGAAGCTTTCACCAGGTCCTTGACGTACACCAATCCCTTTATATCGTCTACAGAGCCATCGCATACCGGGAAAGTGCTGAACACAATATCATCTAATTTATTCTTTACATCCTGTACAGTATCATTCATATCCAGCCAGACAATATCTGTGCGGTGCGTCATCAACGAAGTGATATTCCTGTCACCCAAATGGAAGACTCTTTCTATAATTTCTTTTTCACCTTCTTCAATCGAACCATGTTCACTGCCTTCGGAGATCATGGCTTTTATTTCTTCTTCTGTAACAGCACTGTCGGTTGCTTTTTTAATATTAAAAATTTTAAAAATTACATTGGTAATCCAGGATAATAACCATACAAATGGATGCACTATCAGCGATAAAAAATTCATTGGGATAGAAACAACCCTGGCAATTTTTTCTGCCCGTAACAGGCCGAATTTTTTCGGTATCAGCTCACCAAAAATTATGGAAAGAAATGTTACTATAATTACCACAACAGTTGTAGCCACGCCGGAAGCATATTTTTGCGTAAGGGTGAACTGCTCAAAAAATGGCGCAAGCAATTTGCTGAATTTATCTTCGGCATATACGCCTGTAAGGATGGCAATAAGAGTAATACCTATAGTGGCAGTGCTTAAAAATTTTTCAGGATTATTGGCAAGATCCAGCGCAGCTTTTGCTTTGGCATCTCCTTTATTGGCAAGGGTTTCCAGCCTGCCTTTGCGTGCACTTACGAGGGCAATTTCACTCATCACAAAAAGCGCATTCAAAAAAATCAACAACATTAAAATCAGTACATCAGACATAGCTTATTATTGAAAATCGTAATTTGTAGTAAACGATTTTGCTGACAAATATATAGCCTGTAAATTAAATGCCTTTATCGTACCCTGATAACGGCATAATTTCTTACCTGGGTTTTTTTTAAAATAAGATTAATAAACCTCATTTTCAGTTCACCAAACCTTTAAAGATATGATGCACAAAAACAAAACAGTTCTGATAATGCAGTATTCATAAATTGTAAATTCAGACAAGCGGCCCGGCTTTTTTATTAAAATAATTACCCGTGAGCCACCCGATAAAACAACCCACAATGGCCCCGCCGACAACGTCTGAAGGATAATGAACACCTACATACACCTGGGCATAACAAATGAGAAATGCCCAGACAAAAAAGAGGTATTGCCAATTGCCTTTAAAAGATCTTAAAGTAATAAAGAAAAACATAGCAAGTCCAAAATGATTGGTTGCATGTGAAGAAGTAAAACTTCCGTTGCCACCGCAATAGCTTGCCAGCAGCCGTACATGCGAAGAAAAATAAATATCTCCGCAGGGGCGGGGCCGGGCAAACAGCGGTTTAATTATATGGCTGCTTATACTATCAGTAATGCCGGCTGTGGCACCTGCGCCTAAGATCCACCAGGCAGCTTTTTTACCAAAATTGACAATGGCCATTACTATCAAAAAAAGATAAAACGGCGCCCAAAAAAAAGGATTTCTTAATAGTAACATTAGTTGATCTACAAACGGGCTTGTATTGCCATTATTTATTTTTATAAAAAGCCATTGGTCTATTGCTATTAATTTTTTTATCATATTATGGAACAAAAATTTAAGGCCTAAAATTATTCAAAAAAAATAAAGATTACCCATTGTGCGATTAATCATAGTTGACAATCAATTGTAAATTTTCTTTTGCTATGTGTTTCTATGTTACTATTGTGCCTATGTGGTAATTTTTTTTCACAACATAGAAACATAGGCACATAGTTTACACATAGAAATATATAAACTCAATCGCACAACGGGTTAAAGATTGTTTTTATAGGAACGCTTCAATTCAAGGCAGTTTTTTTTAAATGATTGGATAAAGGAATTTAATTACGATAAGTTTTTCTTTTTACAATGGCCAGGGCAAACGTATCTAATTCAGCACTCCTGGTTTGGTGGTTTAAGAAACGGATGTTGAGCTTGCTTACCCGGAAATGGGGAAAGGTTTTTAAAACCGTAAATTCTAGTGTATCCTGTGGAAGGGCTTTTAAACTGCTCAAAGAAGCAAACAACAGTGAAGAATCGTTGGAAGCAATTTGCCGGGGCTCAAAGGGTTTGTCGGTGGTATAGCGCACATTGCCATGGTAATAAAAGTCTAGCGAGGAGGGCTCACAGTTATGGAACACCACGGGCATGCGGGTAGGTTGGCCGTTAAGCCATTTAGCGGCCATCATGCCTGATTGGTATTGCAGTATGGAAGGGTAAAGCAGGCAATTTAAAAACACAGCTATCAATAATGCAAAGCCAATATTTTTTTTGAGGATGGCCACAAGCATATTTTCCGGCTTGTAAAAAAAGGTAATCATAGAAATTAAAACCAACAATATCACAAACCAGGTAATGTTCTCAAACCTGTACAGCAACATGATCCATACAATTACTGCTATGAGCAAAACGAACAGGATGGTTTGAAATGCATTAATTTTTTTTAATGTTTTTTCAGCAGCAGTCTCTAAAAGCCAGGCAGCTGTAATCATAGAAAAATGCGGAAACAGAATGATAATATAATGGGGGAGTTGAAATTTTGACAAAGAAAAAATAAGGAAAGTTGTAAATGCACTTCCGCCTATCATCCATCTGTAATCATTGCGGGCCGGCGTTTTTTTTGTTAAAAATAAACGGGAGAGTGCATATAAAAATAAAATAGTTGAAGGCAGGAAGGCCCACAAAGTAGTATGTATAAAAAACAACGGATCACCCGAGCCTTTGATAGGCCCATTATTAAAAAAACGGCCAAACTGGCTATCCCAAAAAAAGAATTTTAGACCCGATACATTTGTTTTGCCAAACACTATTTTTTCCGGATGAAGATCAAATTGTGTGTAAAGAGAATACAATTCCGGTAAAATAAATACCATAACCAATAATAGTAATACATACCATTTGGGATTAAAAAATTCATTCCACTGTTTAGTTTTTATCCAGTAAATAACAAAGCCTGCTGCAATAGTGATCAATGAGAAAAGGCCTTTTGTCATCACCGCACAGGCACAGAACAATGCCCCAAGGACGATGTGATACAACCATTTTTTTTCAATTGCTTTGTATATATGGTAAATGGCAGCTATTATAAAAGCTGCCAGGTATATTTCTGCTTTCCCGTCAAAGTTGGAAATAATAATATGGAGGGAACTGGCATATATCAGCACCGCAAGCCTTGCTGTAGCTTCATTGTAAATACACACTGTTAATTTATAAGCGTAAATAAGGCTTACAATAAAAAAAATAAAAGAAGGAAGTTTGTAAGCAAAAGCATTAATGCCAATAAGCTTTAAACTGATTGCCGCTAACCAAAAAGGCATATGGGGCTTGTCCAGCCAATCGGCACCTTTGCCCCACAAATCCATCCAGTTATTGCTTTTTACCAGGTGCCTGGCAATAGATGCATACAGGGTGCCATCGGGTTCCAGAATATCATTGAATACCCCCGTGGCATTTAAAAAAACCACCAGCCCCAGCAATACAAAAAAGGTTGTTTTTGGAAGTGTATTTTTTGCCAACGATAAAATTAAATAGTCTTCAAAGATATACATTAAAGAGAGTAGGTATAAAATTGGTTGATTCATTTTATTCATCTTCGCTGGCTGCACCTGTTGTGCGGGAGAAAGAAAATACGGATGATAAGACGGCGTAAATAGCTTTATTTTGTATTTATCAATTATTCAGTTTAAGGCAGCCTTCTTAATTTTACTTTTTAAATTCCGGCAACCTTTTTCTTAAAATTGTTATTTTTAAATACTGTTTTTTTAAGGAAGATTTTACGATGCTTATAAAATGGCGGGTGCCAAAAACCATTCAGTGGATAGTAAAAGTATTTTTTATCTACCTGTTTATTTTTACTGCTTTCAGGATTGCTACAGTTATTTGTTTTAAGCCTAAAAATATTGCTGTTACCGATCTGCTACCCGCTTTCTGGCTGGGACTTAAATACGATCTCAGGTGGATAGCTTTTATCTTACTGCCGATAGCAATCATATCGCTTTATCCAAAATTTTCACCATTTTACAGCGAACGTTTAAAAAAAATATGGACAGGTTATCTTGGAATCATAACCTTGCTGGTATTGTTTTTTTATGGTGCCGACTTTGGGCAGTTTGCTTATATCAACGCCAGGTTAAATGCAGATGCGTTGATCTTTGCCGAAGACCCGCAGGAGAGCCTGCAAATGGTCTGGCAGAGTTACCCGGTGATCTGGATCCTGCTTGGGCTTTTTGGAGCTGTATTGATGATCATCTGGATGTTCCGGCGCACCCATGTTGGCATAGAAGATAAAAACATGAACGTTCATAAATTTGATTACCGCCGTCGCTGGCACCTTGCAGCATTGTTATTATTAACCTGGTTTATGTACGGTTTTTTTACCTTTAAGCCATTAAATTTTTTCAGGGCATTTAGTTTAAATGATGAATTTAAAAGTAACCTGGCCTTAAATCCTTTGCAGAATTTTTTTACCACCCTTCGTTTTCGGGACCCGGATTATAATACCAAAGCAAAACAATATTACCCGGTGATGGCTGATTTTTTAAACCTGGATGCAGCCAATATCAGCAATAAAAATTACACCCGTTTACTTCACCCTGGCAGCAAGACACTGGAAAGCCAGCCCAATGTAGTGCTCGTTATCTGCGAAAGCTTTAGCATGTATAAAAGCAGCATGAGTGGTAATCCGCTAAACAGCACCCCTTACTTTAATGAGCTTACCGAACAGGGTATTTTTTTTGAGCGATGTTTTTCACCAACCTTTGGTACAGCTCGTGGGGTATTTGCAACTATCTCTGGTATCCCCGATGTACAGTTAAGCAAATTTGCCACACGTAATGAAGCTTCCGTAAACCAGCGTACCATTATCAACGATTTTGAAGGCTATGAAAAATTTTATTTTATCGGGGGCCGAAGCCAGTTCAATAATTTCAGCGGGCTTTTAAAAAATATAAAAGACATTCATATTTACGAAGAAGGAAAATATGCTTCGCAGAATTTAAATGTGTGGGGCATCAGCGATAAGAATCTTTTTCTGGAGGCCAACACTGTTTTAGCTAAACAGCAAAAGCCTTTTTTTGCTATTGTACAAACGGCGGATAATCATCGCCCGTTTAATATTCCAGAAGAAGATAGAGATTTTGTTCAGAAAAATATACCGGAGGAAGAACTGTTGAAATATGGTTTTGAATCACTGAAAGAATACAATGCCTTTGCTTACACAGATTACTGCTACCGTAAATTTATTGATGCCGCAAAAAAGGAAAAATATTTTGACAACACTATATTTGTTTTCATGGGCGATCATGGGGTAGAAGGAAATGCGGCTGCTATTTATCCAAATGCATGGACAGAGCAACGCCTTAGCGATGAGCACATCCCATTGCTTTTTTATGCGCCATCATTACTTACGCCGCAAAAAAGAACAGAAGCAGTTTCGCAGATAGATGTTTTGCCAACGATTGCAGGCATGATCTTACAGCCATATACTAATACTACCCTGGGCCGGGATTTATTAGACAGTACAAAAAGGGAAAATGCAGCCTTCATTATTTATCATGCCCCCGGCTGGATCGGGTTAGTAAACGATAATTATTTCTACCGAAAAAATATCCGTATTCAAAAAGAGGAACTGGTTTCTGTAAAAAATGATTCCCTGCATTTAACAGGGCCGCAAAGGGATTCGGTAAAAAAGCATTTATCACAACTTACTTCTGCGATGTACGAAACCGCCAGGTGGATGTTGCTGAATAACAAGAATAAGTGAAGGTCAATATGTTAATAGTCAATGGTGAAAAGCTAAACCCTCTCAACTTTCTAAACCCTTTAAGCCTTCTAAACCAATTCGTGTGGTAAATCATTTAACTTTCTTTGCAATCATTATCAGTCGTGCAGATTTTTTTATATCGTAATTAGCAAAATTATAATCTCCAAATACCTCCTGTATCTGCAATCCCTGGTAAGCAAACATTTCAGTAAAATCACCCAGGGAAAACTTGGCTACTTTTTCTGTATAAACCAGGGGCTCTTCCAATACTTCATCTTCCACCACAATTTTTTTATAGAAATAATCTTCGTCATACCATTTTGTAATAATAAAAGTTACCCCGTCAATTTCTTTTTCTGATTTGTGCACAGCATGATCTTCAGAATAATGAACATTCAGGTAATCCAATACAAAAATTCCTTTAGGATTCAGGGATTGTGCAATAGTGCGGATTGCATTGTCATGTTCCCGTTGGGTTTTAAAATACCCAAAACTGGTAAAAAAATTAAAGGCATAGTCAAAATAATTTATCCAGAAAGGGAGGCGCATATCATGCTGGTAAAAATGAAGATAATCCCCTTCATACTTCAGCGCTTCTTTAATACTGTCTTCACTCAGATCTATGCCGGTGACATTATACCCATTGGACGCCAGTTGCCTGGAATGCCTGCCTTTACCACAAGCTACATCCAGCATAGTACTGCCTGCAGGAGGCTTAAGATAGCCAATCAGCTTGTTGATAAATGCAGCAGCCTCCAGGGTGTCCCGGTTAAAATAAAGTTGATGATAATAGGGAGAATTAAACCAATCTTTAAACCATGGCTGTTGCATGCGGCAAAGTTAATAGTTGAAAACCAATCCTGAACAGGCAGTTGATTGTAACAGTTTCTGCTGCCCGCCAGCAAACGGGCATATACTTTGTCGATAATGTTTCCGAAGCTCTATTTTTATTATATTTGCAAACCCTAAAAATATACAATGGCATTGATAAAAAGTATATCCGGCATAAGAGGAACCATTGGCGGAGCTACCAATGAAAACCTTACGCCCCTGGATATTGTGAAATTTACCGCAGCTTACGGCACATGGCTTTTGCAGCAACATTCCAAAAAAACAAATTCCAGTAAAAAAGTAGTGGTAGGCCGGGATGGACGCATCAGCGGCAGTATGGTTAAAAATATTGTTATTGCAACCTTGAATGGACTGGGGATAGATGTAATTGATACAGACCTGAGCACTACCCCGACGGTAGAAATGGCAGTCACATTTTTAAAAGCAGATGGCGGCATCATACTCACTGCAAGCCATAACCCTAAAGAATGGAATGCCCTTAAATTACTGAACAGTAAAGGAGAATTTATCAGTGCCAAAGAAGGGGAATTTATTCTTGAGCTGGCAGAAAAAGAAGCATTTGTTTTTGCACCTGTGCAAAAACTGGGCAGTTGTATAATAAATAATTCTACGCTGGATGAACATGTTGCTGCTATTTTAAAATATAAGTTAGTAGATGCAAAAGCAATTGGAGCTGCAGGATTTAAAATTGTACTTGATGTAGTAAACAGTACGGGTGCAATTGCAGTACCGGCGTTACTTAAAGCCCTTGGTGTAGAAGAAATTATTATTTTAAATGGGGAAATGGATGGAAATTTTGCACACAACCCGGAGCCATTGCCAGAGAATTTAACTGGCCTCAGCAGGGAAGTTGTTGCACAAAAAGCTTCACTGGGTATTGCTGTAGATCCTGATGTTGACAGGCTATGCTTTGTATGTGAAGACGGCAGCATGTTTGGCGAAGAATATACATTGGTTGCCGTGGCAGATTATGTATTGAGTAAAACAAAGGGTAATTCTGTTAGCAATATGTCATCTACCAAAGCATTGAAAGATATAACTGTAAAACATGGCGGCGAATATTTTGCAAGTGCGGTAGGTGAGGTGAACGTGGTAAATAAAATGAAGGAAGTAAATGCCGTAATAGGTGGAGAGGGAAATGGCGGAATTATTGTTCCCGATCTGCATTACGGCCGTGATGCCTTGATTGGTATTGCATTGTTCCTTACCCATCTTGCCCATAGCCAAAAAAGTATTAAGCAGCTACGCAATACTTACCCTGATTATTTCATTAGCAAAAATAAAATACAGTTGCAAAACGGGGTAGATGTAAAATCTGTTTTTGAAAAAATAAAGAAGAAATATAAACATCAACCAATTAATTCCGACGATGGGTTGAAAATTGAATTTGATAATGATTGGGTACATTTACGCACCAGCAACACCGAGCCTATCATTCGTATTTATTCCGAAAGTAATTTTGAAACCACGGCAAATAATATTGCTATGCGCCTGATGAAAGATATTCAGGAAGTGATGAGTTAATTACGAATTCCGAATGACGAATTCCGAATATATGACCGTATTTTTTTGAATTTTTATTTTTTTTATTTTGACTTCTCACATGAACCGAATTTATTTTGATAACGCTGCTACCACATCCCTTGATGATGATGTATTACAGGCAATGATGCCTTACCTCACTCAAAAATTTGGTAACCCATCTTCCATTTATTCCTATGGACGGGAAACAAAGATTGCAATTGAAACGGCACGTAAATCTGTGGCCAAAATATTAAATGCCCACCCGGCAGAAATATTTTTTACAAGTGGTGGCACCGAAAGCAGCAATACCGCTATCTATGCAGCCGTTAGAGACTTGGCTTGCAAGCATATTATCACTTCACCGATAGAACATCATGCTGTTTCACACACAGTAGAGCATTTGGATAATATGGACCTGGTAAAAGTGAGTTATGTAAAACTTTTGCCAAACGGTCATGTAGATTTAGAAGACCTGGAAAAACTCCTGGCAGCTTCCGAAGAAAAAACGCTGGTAACCTTAATGCACGCCAATAATGAGATCGGCAATATCCTGGATATTTTTGAAGTAGGTAATCTTTGTAAATTATACAATGCTATTTTTCACAGCGACACGGTACAAACGGTTGGGCATTTTCCTTTCGATCTTCGCAATACACCCGTACATTTTGTTACCGGGGCAGCACATAAATTTCATGGGCCCAAAGGTGTGGGTATTTTATACATAAATGAAAATGTACGTATTAAGCCATTGGTGCATGGCGGCGGGCAGGAGCGTAACATGCGGGCAGGTACCGAAAATATCTATGGTATTGTTGGCTTTGCAAAAGCCCTGGAAAATGCTACAAATAATTATGAGACAGATAGTGCCTATGTAGGTACATTGAAATATTATATGCACGAGCAACTAAAAAAACATATTCCGGGTATAGGCTTTAATGGCGATACGCTGGGCGAAAGTTTATATACGGTATTAAGTGCCAGTTTTCCCAAAACAGAAAAATCAGAAATGATTTTATTTAACCTCGATATAAATAATATCTGCGCCAGCGGCGGAAGTGCCTGCGCTTCGGGTGCAGAGCAAGGTAGCCATGTGATCCGTGCCACCAATAATAATCCTAACCAGATTGCCGTCCGCTTTAGCTTCAGCAAACACAATACAAAGGCAGAAGTAGATACAGTGGTAGAAAAATTGAAAGAGCTGGTATAGCTTTTTGCTATACTGAAAAGATTGGTGAAGTAAATGGCATTTATATTTTTAATTTTTAATCAGCAGTGTGATTATAAAATATATTTTTAAAGCCGTTCTATTTTGAAAATACTTTTACTTTTTTCTTTACTGGTATTTAATTTTGCTGCATACGCACAAACTGCTACCGTGCTGGATATTTTAGAAACTGTCGCTGTAGCACCTCCGAAATTTGAAAACTACCTTGCTAAAAAAGGCTTTGTTTTTATCGGCAGCACAAACCTTAATGATACGGTTGCCAAAGAGTACATTTATAAAGGTACGGCAAAGGAAAAGCCCGTAGATTCTATAAAAAGAGGTACAACTTTTTTCAGCAGTAAAGAAGATTTTTGTTTTACATACCATACGTATTCTGCAGCCGAATATAAAAAAATTATAAACCAGTTAACTGGCCAGGGTTTTTTTTGTAACAGGCAAAAAGATTCACTTACGGCAGCATCTCTCTTATTTCAGCATGCGGATGTAACAGTAAATGTATCATCTGAGGCAGTTGATAGTTTGACAGAATACAATTTTCTCGTGCGCAAACAGCCGCTGCCTAAACCAAAAGAAATTCTTTTTGCAGAGGATTTGGCCATCTTTAATTCCCACGAATACCTGCGGTATTATTTTGGTGATAAGAATGTGAAAAAAGATATTTATTATTTATCAGAAAACCAGGTGGCTAAATGTTCTGTTCTGTTTGCCAATAGCAACCGGCAGGTAGTTTTTTTATGGTCAGATGAAGCAGATAATTGCGGCCTGGAAAAAATGTATTTTGGCGGGCAGTTGCAATCTGCAAGTTCCATGCAGTATGACAAAATTGTGGAGGAAAATCTATGGCAGTTAAAAAGTGGCATTCACGCCGGTATGAGCCTGTATGCCTTGAGGATCCTTAATGATGCGGCATTTAATTTCTATGGCGGCAACTCACCCAGTACCGGAACGGTACTTGCAGAAAATACAGGCAAAATAGATTTTAAAAAAACGGGTATTATCCTGGGATGCATGAATTGCACTGATGCAGATTTTTTTAAAAAAGCGGTAATAAATTCCGATGATGCTATGGCAGAGCAGCGGATACTTTTTGTTCAAACCATAATCCTCAATCCTGCAAAATAAATTGCTTAAATTATTATGATTGATTAAAAGAATTTTTATAGCGAATAAAATGAGGCAAATTTTTATTTAGCCTATCCGGGTGCAAAATATTTTAAAAACTATAGCCCAGTTTCTCCGTCAGCTCTTTCGGTAACACAGGTAGTTTTCTCCGGTCAACTAAAAAACTATTCAGTTGCGATATCTCTTTAAAAATATAATGTTTATCCATAGCGCCCTGCAGGTAACCTGCGCCGGTACTGCCTCCCGTGCCAATGCGGGTGCCTATCATACGGCGTACCATATTTATGTGGCGGTAGCGCCAGTTGCCTAATTGATTGTCTATCTCGAGTAAAGTATCTAATAATTGAAAGGGCAACTCCAGCATCGGGTAACCGCGGTAACACATGATAAATAATGCAGACCTGCACGCCGCCGGGCTTAGCGATCTATCTGTATTTTCAACATCTTCAAAAAATATTTTTTTAAGTCCGGCAGCATTATTTTTTTCTCCTTCAGCCAGGCTATCAATATAAATTTTTTCATACGCCTGCCAGAAGGGGTGCTGGCCGGTTTCATCACTGGCTAAAAGTGAATATTTTTTTTCAAAATCCTGCCAGTATATTTCTTTATTTACAAAAGGCATCCGTTCCAGCCACTTGTTTACCAGTTCAATTACAGATGGAGACTCTTCTACATTTTTAATAGTGTCAATATCTTTTTGCTGCAGTTGAGAAGTGTAATAATTCTGCCCATGACGCTGCTCAAACTTAAGGCCCAGCCGGGCTTCCAGTACTTTAAACTGCGAACTTTGGAAACCTGATGCCGGCCGAAGCATATCCCTGAAATCGAGAAAATCCAGCGGTGTCATCGTTTCTAAAATATCTATTTGCTGTACCAGTACTTTTAAAATAGTAACCACACGTTGCAGCCGGTGCACAACAGTTTGCAGCTCCGGGGAATTATCATTCAGCGAAGGTTTCGTCATGGTATCGGCGACGGCATTTATTTCAAAAAGTATTTGCTTAAACCATAATTCGTATGCCTGGTGAATAATGATGAAAAGCATTTCATCATGCGCCGGTTCATTTCCTTTCTCAAAACTTACCGGGTGCTGTGCTCCAATGATTTTATCTAACTGAAGGTAATCGCTGTAATAGACCGGTTTGTATGGCATGATGATAATTTTGCTGCAAACTTAGTTAAAAGAAGGGCATGAGTAAGAAATCTAAATTTGGAAATTAAATTGCTTGTACGCTTAGATAAAGGATGAATAGCGTTATGCGGTAAAAGGGAGTGACACAACGATGATGACACGAAGACAAATGACTGGTTCCAAATTTAAGCGGCTATTAAAAAGCATTACGACAATTTCTCATCTAATTAAAATACTGGTTCCCTTTTGTTCTACAGCTTTGTTGGTATCAGTGTTGGTAAACGTAAGTATCCACACATAAGTGCCGGCATCTGCAGGCTGGCCTTTGTAGCGTCCATCCCATTTATTGGTCCAGTCTGTAGTGTAAAATATGCGCTGACCAAAACGGTTGTACACACTGAATTTAAGGTTGCTGGCTTTGTAAGCATTTAGTGGATAGAGATAATCGTTCAGTCCATCACCATTAGGTGTAAACGCAGATGGTACAGCGATATAACAGTTATTCACTACTTTAATATATTGAACCGCCGTATCCTGGCAGCCATAATTATTTCTTGCAATTAATATTACCGGTATACGCTGCACCGTAGCGGTAACAGGGTTGCTGTACATTTGGGGCGTTGGGTCTTTTATACTACTGGTGTTTCCGTTGCCAAAGATCCAGGTCCAATTGGTGATTATTTTCCCTGCAGTATTATTTTTAATAGTAGCCAGGTCTTTTGGACAAACAAGATCTGTAATTTCAAAAGCTGCATTTAAAAAATTATCAAAAACTATTACTGCAGAAGCTGTGTCGCTGCACACCCCATTTGAGGCAATGAGCCTGGTATTTGCAGGTTGAAAGCTGGTGTAAGAAATTACAGGATTCTGAAGATTGCTGCTTCGCAGGTTATCGAAATTCCATTTCCAGCTGTTTACGCCATCTCTTGTGGCATAAGAATAATCTACTGTGTTTGCCTGGCAGCCATAAATGATATTGTATGTAAAATCAGCATTCACTGTATCCTTTATATTAAATGAAAGTGATGAAGACGGTGTAACCTGGTCGCATTCATCTACAATGGTGCCACCATCACTTCCCGGTTTTAAAGTAATAGTGTAATTGCCGCCAACCTGCAATGGTGCAGAAAGCGTTACCAATATTATAGAAGAAATTCCATTGCCGCAATTACCGGCAGCACTACTAACGGTTACGGGTACAGGCCCCGTTACGGTAAAATCGGAGCCGTCTGCAGCAATGGAGTTGCATTTTATTCCTTTTTTAAAAACCAGTTCCAGCGTTTGAGGTGCACATCCCGGTTTGGTAATACTATCCAGCGGTGTAGGTACTATCGGAATTACCTTTACCGCAAGCGATTCATCCACTGGCACCAGCCGGTCGCAATTATCAACCAGCGTATTTCCATCGCCCCCATTTTTTATTTTAAGGGTATAATTGCCCGGCGTTAAGATGGGGCTAACGGTTAATATCACGGAGTCCAGGTCAAAGCCAGAAGCACATTGATTACTCCTGGCATTTACGATTGAAGTGCCGGGAATATTTATGCTGAAGTCGCTGCCATCTGCTGCAAGCGATGAGCACTTCATCTTTTTATTAAGCTTTACTCTTATTTCGGTGCCATCGCAACTTGGGGAAGCTTTGGATAAATGCGGTAACACTGGATCTGTAATACTGGATGTACCACCACCAAACGATAACGAGTAGCCGCTTTGTGTATCTGTAAAATGGCTGATTAATAAAATATAATTGTGCCCCGCAATCAGGTTCGGCATTTTGGCAAAGGCATTTAAATTTGCATCTGGGCTGGAAGCACATTGTATAAAATTTACACCGGAAGCAGAAGCGCCGGTAGGAGCGTAAGTGCCTGCCCAATTTCCGGAAACTATAATGGTACGGTCAGTATAAACATCATCAGGGTTATGCCCGGTTATATCATATAACTGCCAATCGTAATCATCATTTAAATCGTTAGGAGTTATTACAAAACCTAAAGTCCCGCTTTGATAACAGGTAAATTTATACCAGTAAGGATTTTTATTCTGATAATCAGCAGTACCAGTGCCACTACAGCCCGGTACAAATAAATCTGTAGAATTACAGATGGGCACAGTGTTTTGAATGAAAGTTGTGGTACCGCAAACAGGAAAGGCCGTGGAGGGGTTTTGACCAAGCACTGTACAGCCTTGTGCCTTTGCGCAGGTAACCATCAGGAAGAAAGATAAAAGTGATATAAGTACTTTTCGAATCATAAGCTTTGTAAAGATATTTTAAAGATCCATTAATTTATAAATTCGCTGCATTTGTTTATTCTGCTTTAGTTTAGCAAGCCAGTGGGTAAGTAATATCTTTTCCCCTATATTTGAAAAAAAAATACCATGACTAAATTCTTATTCACTGCACTGGCAGTATTATCCTGTACATTATCGTTTGCCAGTAATTCATTTCCATCTCCACACACGTCTACCGACTCTGGATTTGTATATATCTATAGAGTAGGGCAGTTTGGAGGTGCATTGTCAAATTTTTCAGTTTTTGTAGATGGACAAAAGCTTTGTAAGATCAGTAACAACAAGTATTTTAAGGTTTACTTGACCCCGGGTACACATACCATCAGTGCCAAAGTAGGAGGGCTAAGCATCATGAAAAAAGAAACTGAAGTGGAACTTGAAGTAACGAAAGGATCAGCTGAATATTATGTTGCCTGCAATATGAAGACCAGTATAACCCGTGCAAGATTAGAAATGATAGAGGTTACAAAATCAAGCGGCAAAAAGCAAATGGAAAATATGTCTGAAGATAAATGCCAGGAAAAAATTGATAAAGAATAAATAAGTGTTTATAGTTGTGTTGCACCTGACAACACAACTATTTTACTTTCCCTTTTATCTCCTGCAATTTCAAAAGGGCTTCCACAGGTGTAAGCCGGTTGATATCTACGGCTTCCAGCAACTGCCTTATCTCCTCAAAAGTGATAGAGTGTGCATCAAAAATACTCAATTGCATTTTTGGATTATTTAAATTTTTAATACTCTTTTCTAAATTATTTTCTTTGCCGCTATCCCGGCTGTTTTCTAATTGCAATAAAATTTCATTGGCCCTGTCTATTAAAGAGGGTGGCATGCCAGCCATACGTGCCACATGAATACCGAAGCTATGTGTGCTGCCGCCGGGTGCAAGTTTTCTT
>JBDUCK010000282.1:0-4665 GCA_040003485.1 Ferruginibacter sp.
TCACCTTTACTTGCTGCAACAATCTCATTAGCTAACTTATCAGCCATGCTACGCCCATTTCTATCGCGGCTGTACTTCACCATCCATTTAATGCTTAAAGAAACTTTTCTATCGGGACGAACCTCTGCTGGGATTTGAAAAGTAGCTCCACCAATACGACGGCTCCGCACTTCTACGCCAGGAGTTATGTTTGTTAAAGCCTTTTTCCAAACTTCATATCCATCTTCTCCTGTTACTTTAGCAACTTTATCCAGTGCAGTGTAAAATATATTATAAGCCCCGCTCTTTTTACCTTCCCACATAAGATTGTTTACAAAACGGGTAACCAGCTTATCATTAAACTTTGGATCTGGTGCTAAAGGGAGTTTTTTTGCTTGTGCTTTACGCATTGTTCTTTATTTTTTCAGCATTATTAAATTAATAATACGTGTTTATAATTACTTTTTAGCTTTTTTAGTTCCGTATTTGCTACGGCTCTGCTTACGATCTTTTACCCCAGCCGTATCTAGGCTACCACGTACAATATGGTACCGTACACCTGGCAAATCTTTTACCCTTCCGCCACGTATTAAAACGATACTATGTTCCTGTAGATTATGCCCTTCACCCGGTATATAAGCAATGACTTCAATTTTATTTGTCAAACGAACTTTTGCTACTTTACGCAAAGCCGAGTTTGGTTTTTTTGGCGTAGTAGTATAAACTCTTGTACATACACCACGACGCTGTGGACAGGCGTCAAGGGCTCTTGATTTGCTCTTTGCCTTAATGATTTCTCTACCTTTTCTTACTAATTGTTGAATTGTTGGCATTTAATAAACCTTTTTTTTCGGACGGCAAAGGTATGTATTATGATTTAAAAATGAAAAATAATATTAAAAATCTTAGATCTTTTTAATATTAAATACTAAACTGCATGCGAGGGCGGCTCAGTATATTATTTGGTTATAAACTTATAATTTTACCATCCAGCCATGGTTATCTTCTCTTTTTCCATAACGAATGGCATTTAACCTGTTTTTAATTTCAGGTGCAGTTTTCCATTTCGACACATCAAAGTTCATCGTATAATCTTTATACCGCAGTTCTTTTATTAAGGATATAGTGGCCGCAGTGCCCGTACCAAATACCTCGTATAAAAGCCCGGCCTTATGAGCATCAATTACGTCATCAATGCTTAATGGCCTTTCTTCTACAACAAAACCCATTTCTTTTAATAAGGTTATTACGCTTTCCCGGGTAATGCCTGCTAAAATAGTTCCAGCTTCTAAATCGGGGGTAATGGCAGTATTTCCGATAATAAAAAATACATTCATCGTACCACATTCCTGCACGTATTTGTGTTCATAAGCATCAGTCCATAAAACCTGGTCGTACCCTCTCCTTTTAGCTTCGGCGGTTGCAAACATTGCTGCACCATAATTACCCGCTGCTTTGGCATAACCAACACCACCGGGCACGGCACGTACATATTGCTCCTCTACATAAATACGCATCGGCTCGCTGTAATAAGGACCTGTAGGGCTGAGTATAATAATAAATTTATACTTATCGCTTGGCTTTACTCCTATTGCTTCATCACAGCTAAACATAAAAGGGCGAATGTATAATGAATGATCTTGCTTATCCGGAATCCAGTTACTATCAAGCTTAACCAACAGCTTCATTCCTTCCAAAAATATTTCCTCCGGAATGGTTGGCATTTGCATCCTTCCTGCAGAGATATTAAAACGTTTAAAATTGTCTAACGGACGAAAAATATATGGTTCTCCCTCGGCATTTTTATATGCTTTCACACCTTCAAAAATAGCCTGACCGTAATGAAGAGCCGCCAATGAAGGCTCCATTAATAAGGGTTGATAAGGTTTTATCTCTGGTGTTTTCCACTCACCGCCTTCATAATCTACTTCCAGCATATGGTCAGTAAAATATTTTCCAAAAGGAATGTTTTCCAGATTTATATCATTTAGCTTACTACGCTCTACTTTCGTAATATTAAAATCAGCAGCTGCTATCATATTCGTTAATTTTACTACAAAGAAACGAAAAATAAAGGCATCAAACTATCCTTCCATGAGTTTAGACAATATTCAAATTTCCCCTGACTTAGTAATGCGTTTATATACAAAATCTTTAGTGGATTTAGATGGTCAACAAATAAGAACTAATTCCTTAAATATAAAAGAATGGACCTTTTTGGGTAAAAATGAAAAAAGTATCCTAATAATAATAAATGAAAAAAATAATATTTTTTTACCTGATGAAGATCTGAATTTTTTAATGGATATATTGCTAGCCTGTAACCTTTCGATGGCAGACATAGCTTTAGTAAATTATTTTAAAAAACCGGATATGGCCTATGATAGCCTGATGAATAAGTTTGCACCGGGAAAAATTATATTCTTCGGTGTAGCACCCGCTACTTTAGGTTTCCCGTTACAATTTCCCAATTACCAACTGCAGAAGTACAATCAACAAACTTATTTATCCGGTCCTGCTTTAAACATACTTGCTAAGGATATAGGTCAAAAAAAACAGCTTTGGAATTGCTTAAAAACTTTATTTTCTGCCGCTTAATTTTTTTAAGAATGACTTTAATTTTTGCTACCAACAATCAGAATAAAGTAATTGAAATAAGATCAATACTAGGTAATAGTTTTGAAATTATTACCTTGAAAGAGGCTTGTATTAATATAGATATTCCTGAGCCTCATGATACATTGGAAGAAAATGCCAGGGAAAAATCTTCAGTAATAAATACCCTTACCGGCAAAAATTGCTTCAGCGAAGATACCGGCCTGGAAGTGCTTGCGCTTAACGGCGAGCCGGGAGTAAGAAGCGCAAGGTATGCAGGAGATGATGCCAATTTTAAAAATAATATTTCTCAACTATTAAGCAATTTAAAAGATGCACAAGACAGGGCTGCACAATTTCGTACCGTTATTTCCCTGATATTAAATAATAAAGAATACCAATTTGAAGGCATTTGCAAAGGCCATATTACAGCAGAAGAAATCGGTGCAAATGGATTTGGATACGATGCTGTTTTTATACCCGAAGGAAGCAAAAAAACTTTTGCAGAAATGGATATAGCTGAAAAAAATATTTATAGCCACCGCAAAAAAGCTACTGCAAAATTTATTGACTTTTTAAACAGTTATAATGGCCAGGATTAAAATAAATATTCCTGAAAAAGCGATCGGAAACATAAAAATTCCCATAAGAATAAATGATATTAATTATGGAAATCACTTGGGTAATGATGCCCTGGTAAGCATCATCCACGAAGCAAGAGTTCAATGGCTGCGACAATTTAATTATACAGAACTTAACATTGAAGGCATTGGGTTAATAATGGCAGACCTTGCGGTAGAATATAAAAATGAATCTTTTTACGGGGATATGCTTGACGTGACAATTAGTGTGGATGAAATATCTAAAATAGGTTTTGATTTATTTTTTTCTATATCAAATCAAAAAAATATTTTAATTGCAAAGGCAAAGACCGGGATGGTATGTTATGATTATGAAAACAAAAAAGTGGCAGCAATACCTGATAATTTTAAAAAAAATGTGCTAGAATATTAACCGCTTTTCAGGTGTGGTCAATTCATTGATTCCAGATTTTCCAATTTTCTTCTGCTTGCATAATCAGCATTTCGTAACCATTTTTTATGCTGGCTCCTTTTAATTTCCCATGTTTCAAAAAACTTGTTTCTGAAGGTTGATAAATTAAATCAAAGAGAAAATGCTGTTCTGTAATAAATTCATAAGGTATGATCGGTTCAGTGTCTTCATTTGGCGACATACCAACCGGTGAACTGTTGATAATTATTGGATATTCGTTTAGGATTGATTCATTTAAGGCGGCATAAGAAACCGAATTGCTTGTGTTAGGTGCTCTGGAAACCAGCAGGAAGGGAATCTGCAGTTTATTTAAAACATACTGCACCGCTTTAGATGCACCACCCGTACCTAACAATAAAGCTTTGGTATGGTACGGTTTTAATAAAGGAGTAAATGATCTTTCAAAACCGACTATATCTGTATTATAACCTATCATTTCATTGGGCAAAATTTTAATACAATTTACTGCACCTACCTTCATGGCATCTTCGTGTATGCTTTGCAGGAAGGGCATAACCGACTGTTTATATGGTATAGTTACAGCAAGCCCCTTTAAATTGGTTTGCTCACTTATAAGCTGTGTGAAGTCATTAATATTTTCTAAAGGAAACAATTCGAAAAAGCAATCCCCTAAACCTTCTCTCTTAAATTTATCAGTGAAATATTTTTTTGAAAAAGAGTGGCCGAGGGGGTATCCAATTAATCCGTATAAATTCATTTATATTTATTTATCTAAATACAAATCAAATGTATCGCCTCTTAAGCCGATACGCATTGCTTCCAAAGCCAATGCTTCATGTGGCGCAATATTTCCAAGGTTCACATTGCAGCCAATAAGCTCAAGAAAATATAATTGCTGTGCTTTTTGGGGAGCTTCCCAAAGAATCTGTTCTTCCGGTATCTGGGTTAAAATTTCCTGCACCAATCCTTCTCTTACTTCGCCTGTTCCCCTGTAGATACCAACGTTGCCCGATTCTCTTGCCTCTGCAATTACATAAGCAGAGCCTGCATTCAACTCAGCCTTCATTAATTCTATCC
>JBDUCK010000283.1:0-4657 GCA_040003485.1 Ferruginibacter sp.
AACTTTACCAACTGGATAAAAAAACGATGCAGCCGTTAAAAGCTTATCCATTACCTTTTGAAACGATGACTGGTTTATTCCAGGATTCCCACGGACGTTACTGGGTTAGCACGCACAAGGGGATGTTTATTTTTAATAATACAACCGGCAGTTTTACAGCGTTTAAAATACCGCTTGCAGAAGCAGATTTTCTTTCAATCTCTGAATGGAATGATGGCACTGATTCATGGCTGTTCCTGCCGGGTTTTTCTCTTCTGCTTATAAATACAAAAACACTCGAAATAAAATCTTATGCTCCCAATATTTATAACAAATCCGGTTACGAGGGCACCTATTGGGGCAAGGTGTTTATTGATCGTGATAACAGGATTTGGATGGGGTACGAAAGAGGTTGTAACATTCTTCAGATGCATTTGCAGAAGATATCCATTATTCCAATTACAACACCGGGCCAGATTCCATTCCAGGAGCCGGAGTACAAACTTGTCACATCGTTATTTGAAGATTCCACCACTTACTGGGTTCACAAGCCCGGCGTAGGTTTTTTTAATTATAACCGCGAATGGAAATTACTTCGTTTTTACAGCAGCCTTTTGCCAGTAAGTAAAACCATTGTAAATAAAACATCCTATTGTTTCGACTCTAAAAAAATTGATGGAAACATTTATGTTACCGGCAATTTTGGGTTGATAAAATGGAATCTTACTACAAATAGTACAAATCTAATAAAGCCGCCTGGTAAGGATGACTACTTCTACCTGCGGAATATGATCAGTATTACGCCTTCTGAATTATGGATACGCACCTACGATCAGGGAATATATGTTTTTGATATTAACAAAAGCAGGTTTACCAATCATTTTCTGAATGGAATTGCCAGCGACAAATACCTTCCTGGTAACCTAACAGATTTACTTAAAACAAAAACCGGAAAAATATTTATTTTATCTGAAACAGGTCTGATTAGCTATAACAATGGCCGCTTCTTACCTGTATTCCGAAGCAATAAGTATGATGGAGTTATTTCTTCAATGATGAATTGCGTTGCTGAAGACAATGATGGATTATTGTGGGTTGGAACAGCTCAGGGAATTTTCACTTTTGATCCGGTAACAATGAAAAGGATAAATTTTTCGCCCCCAAATAAAATGATGGGCAATATTTACCATGTGCTGGTTGATAAAAATAACAATGTATGGTGCAACACCAGGTCTGCTATCTGGTGCATGATAAGAAAAACACAGCAATGGATTAGTTACAGCAGCCTGGACGGTTTGCCTGCTGAAGTATATGAATGTGTTTTGACGAACCTGAAAGATGGAGCTGTGACTGCAGGCATTGGTGAAAAACTAATCCGTTTTTCCCCTGATTTTCTTACCCAAAATTATGCTTCTGATTTGCCCGTATACATTACGGATGCACTTTCAGGAACAAAAGATATTAGTCTTGCCGGAAAACCTTTGAGCGAAAAAAATATTTTCCTTCAGCCAGGTGAGAAAAGCCTGACTGTAGATTTTTCCGTTTTAAATTATGATCAGCCCAGGGGGATAAAATACTTCTACAAACTGGAGCCTTCCATGAAAGAATTCAAAGAAAATCCAGATGGTCATTTGACGTTTAATAATTTATCTCCCGACAAATACCGCTTAAGTGTAAGAGGTGGTGACAAATTGAATAATCGTACCAACCAGGAAGATGGCATGACAATTATCGTTCAGCCGTACTGGTACCAGACGGGTCTGTTTAAAATATTACTGACTGCGGCAACAGTCTTGTTAGTAGTTGGTTTTGTATGGCGCAGGATCATTGTGATACGTAAAGAAGCCTCCTTTAAACAAAAAATTGCTGAAACCGAAATGCAGGCTTTAAGAGCTCAAATGAATCCGCACTTTATTTTCAACAGTCTTAACAGCATAGAAAACTTTATGCTGAAAAATGAAAAAAGAACAGCCAGCGATTACCTGGGAAAATTTGCGTTGTTAATCCGGATGATTTTAGACAGCAGCAGGAACGAACTCGTTCCATTTACAAAAGACATACAAGCGCTTCACTTATACGTAGAACTGGAACAATTGAGATTCGATAATAAATTCATTTATAAAAATAGTATCGATCCACTTTTAATGAACGGAGATTATCTCGTGCCGCCTTTATTGATACAGCCTTTTGTAGAGAATGCCATAATTCACGGATTATCGCAAACTGACAGGGAAAACCCTGAATTAATGCTGACCATAATACTGGAAAATAATTATATAACCTATACAATCCAGGACAATGGAATAGGACGAAAACAATCCGGAAATTATACCAAACAGAATAAACAACTGCATAAAAGTATGGGCGTTCAGATTACCCAGGAACGAATCAGTATCTTTAACCGGCAGCACAATGCACAATCGTCTGTTACGATAAGTGACCTTTATGAAAAAGATGGTACTTCATCCGGCACCAGTGTGCGTGTGACAATTAAAGGAATTTAGACCATGGACACGTTAAGAGCAATAATCGTTGATGATGAATTTAACAGTCTGGAAAACCTCCAGCAAAAGTTAGAAACATTTTGTCCGCAAATAAAAATAATAGCGGTTTCACAAAAGCCGGAAGAAAGTATTCTCCTTATAGATCATCATAAACCAGATGTTCTTTTTCTTGATATTGAAATGCCGCGCATGAACGGCTTTAAAATGATTGAGGAACTTAAAAGCACGGATTTCGAAATCATATTTACGACCGCCTATAATCATTACGCCGTCGAGGCCATCCGTATAAGCGCTTTTGATTACCTGGTTAAACCTATTGTGGTGAAGGATTTACAAAACTGTATCGAGCGATTGGTAAAGAGTCACAATTTAAAAACAAGGGAGAGACTGGATATACTCCGTCAGAGTTTGAATGAAGCAAAATCACAAGAAGATAAAATTGCGATACCAAACGGCGATGGCATTGAATTTATACAGATTAAATCTATTATTCGAATCGAATCCAGCTCTAATTATTCTAAACTTGTTCTTGCGAACGGTCAAACGATACTTGTGACCCGTTTATTAAAGGATTTCGAAGAAATGTTGCTTGCATACCGGTTTTACCGGGTGCACAATTCACACCTTATTAATCTTAATTGCATTACCAAATACATCCGGGGTGATGGCGGACAAATAGTAATGCAAAATGGTGATGCCGTTGATGTTTCGAGAAGGAAAAAGGAGGAATTTATGAAACTAATACATGGATTGTAAAATCCACTAGTGCTGCCCTCTTCTGGCATCCATCCTCTTATTTCCTCCATTCACATACTCTTTACTGTGAAATAATCATTTTACTGCCGTTGTATCAAATTCTTTTTTATTTTATGAATAATTCTGGAGATTCAGGTGAGGCCCTGCATTTTTCAGCCAAAGACAATTTTTAATACCGTTTGCGTTTCCCATTCTTTCTATAGTATGTAGTATGTCAAATGCAATTATACCTATCTACCTGAGAAGACTGAACATCATTTCATTCCTAAAACAACTATTATATTATGAAAATTAAACCTGTTCTGCTCATCGCCGCTACATTCCTTATTATTAATGCATGTAACAAAGATTCCACAGTTGCTGATATTCCAGCATCTACGTATGATGCAACAGTTCCGTTAGCATGGTTTAAAATTGCCATTGCTATGTCACGGGTAACGCCCGGAAATAACGGACCTGTTATTGCAAGGACATTTGGGTATATGGGACTTACACTTTATGAATCAGTTGTTCCCGGCATGCCCAATAACAAATCGATTCAAAGCCAGCTGAATGGGCTGAAGGCTTTGCCAACAATAATGGCTAACAAAAAATATTATTACCAGGTTAGCGCAAATGCCGCATTGGCCAATATGACCCGTCATATGTTTGGAAACGCTTCTACCGCCCAGAATTTTACTATTGATTCGTTGGAAAATGCATTTAATACAACATTTAAATCAACCATTTCAGGTGCCGACTTTGACAGCTCAGCTCATTTTGGCCAGCACATATCAGATGCTATTTATAATTGGTCAACAACGGACGGTGGCGACAAAGCGTATTTGAATCCTTCTTCCTCCTCTTATTCACCTCCGGCCGGACCGGGTTTATGGGTACCTCAAACCGGGCAATCTGCCCAGCTTCCCTATTGGGGCGCTAACCGAACATTTATTGCGGGCAATGCTACTAATACACAACCGGTTGCTCCTCCAGCTTATTCAACTGATATAACTTCGCAATTTTATAAGGAGGAATCTGAAATATACAATGAATCGGTTAACCAGAGTGCCGAACATCATGCAATCGCTTTATATTGGGCAGCAATACCCCCACCCACTGTTTCTATTTCAATTTTGAATTCGGTGTTAACAGATAAAAAATCAAACCTTGGTGAAGCAGCTATTGCATATTGTAAGTTGGGAATAGCAATTGCTGATGCATTGGTGTCATGCTATAAAACAAAGTACCAATATAACCAGTTACGTCCTATTACATATATCCGCGCAAACCTGGGTTCAACCTGGTCATCCCTGCCGGCGAATCGAGAACGGTAACGTTCCTGCTCGGCCAGGCGCCCGATGCGGACGCGGCGTCAGCACTCGTTGCGCGACTGCGCCTGAGCGACGTCGATGAGATGCTGCACGCCGTGATCGCGC
>JBDUCK010000040.1:0-15797 GCA_040003485.1 Ferruginibacter sp.
AAAAGGAAATATATAACTAAACGGTAAGCTCTAATATTCCTGTTTTAATTTTATTTAGCAATTTTTCCGCCAGATAAAACTTTGTAATAAAAACTATTGAACAATGAAATTCCCTAAAACTGTGATTGCTGCTTTGCGGTGTTTTCATTTCTCTTATTGGGATGGAAGCAGAAAAGTAATAACTCCGGGCATAAATTTTGAATTTTTTTTGAAACTATCATTAAATAGAACGACCCCCTTTTCTTTGATAATTGGCGGAGAGGTGAACTCTAAAGAAAAAATTAATAAATTGTAGTTTGTGAAAATGCTCCTGTAGTTTTTGAAAACCCGTTGAATGAAAGGAAAGTAACGGCAAAAAATATAACTAATATTGTGTTGCAGATTTTCATAATTTAGTTATTGGTAATTGAATAATAAATTCACTTCCCTCACCTTCTTTCGTCTCTACATTTATTTCTCCACCATGTGCTTTAATAATATCATAACTTAAACTTAATCCCAAACCAGTGCCTTCACCAGTTGGTTTGGTTGTAAAGAATGGCTGAAAGATTTTGTCAACTATGTTTTGCGGAATTCCATTGCCATTATCCTTTATTACAATCTCAATCTTGTCGTTTAGTTTTTTTATTTTAGCTGAAACTATTGGCTGATAATTTTCAGCAGAAGCTTTCTTTTTTTCGTTGACAGCATAAAATGCATTGTTGAATAAGTTGAGTAAAACTCTTCCTATGTCTTGCGGAACAATATTTATTTTCCCGATGGTTTTATCAAAGTCTGCTTTTATATCCGCATTAAAACTTTTGTCTTTTGCACGCATACCGTGATAGCTCAATCTCAAATACTCATCAGCTAAAGTATTAATGTTTGTGGGTTCTTTTTGCCCTGTACTTGCTCTTGAATGTTGCATCATTCCTTTTACAATGGCATCGGCACGCTTACCATGATGAATTATTTTTTCAAGATTGATTTCAAGATTATTTAGAATTTCATTCCGCGTATCAGGGTTATCTTTTTCCTGACGAAATTCTCCCAGAAGTTCTTTATTCACTTCAGAAAAATTGTTTACAAAATTTAAAGGATTTTGTATCTCATGTGCAATGCCTGCAGTGAGTTCTCCAAGCGAAGCCATCTTCTCTGATTGAATGAGTTGGGTTTGCGTTGCCTTAAGTGCTTCATGAGTCTCTTCCAGTTTATAATAAGCTTTTTCAATTTCTTTTGCCTGTTCCAGTTCCCGGGCACTGTTACGTTCCCGCTCTTTTCGAATTAAACGGTAACGGAAATAGCGATCAACTATAAATGCCAGCGCAATGAACAATAAGCCATAAATAATATAAGTCCACCTAGTCTTCCACCAGGGTGATGTTACAATGATTTTAAGCGTTGCTCCTTTTTCATTCCATACACCATTATTGTTTGAGGCTTTTACACGAAACACATATTCGCCGGGTGGAAGATTAGGATAAAACGCTTCATGAAGATTTCCAATTTCCCGCCATTCATTATCATAATTTTCCAGTTTGCAGGCATACTTGTTTTTTAATGGATCAGAATAATGAAGCGCTATAAAGTCCAGCGAAATATTATTTTGATTATAGGCAAACGTTACCTGGTCAGTTTCGTAAACAGGCTTTTTCAGAATAGAATTCTCACCCGGAATTATTGATTTATTAAATAGTTTTAGATCAGTTAAAAAAACTTTTGGCGGACTAGAGTTTTTAGTTATCTCATTAGGATTAAAAATAGTTATTCCATTAGAGCCTCCAAATGCAAATAAGCCATTAGATGTTTTGAGAAAAGAACCATCAGCAAATAACTGGCTCTGTATGCCATCTGCTATTGAGAAATTATTAAACTGGCCTGTTTTTAAATTAAACCGGCTCAATCCATCAAACGTACTAAGCCACAGGGAATTGTTTTTTTCATCAGCAAGGATGGATTGTATCCCCATAGATGGTAATCCATCGTTAAGGGTATAAGTTTTTATTTTTTTTGTTTCAACATTATACCGGCTTAATCCACCCTGCCATGTGCCTACCCACGCAATGCCCCCTGGCTCTTCATAAAATGAATTTATATCCTGGGTTACAAATAGGTCTCCCACATTTTTATCATACCCATGTCTTTCAATTTTATCTGTAGTATAATTATATAAAAACAAGCCATTATTTGTTAATATCCACAATCCATGTTTTTTGCTTTCATAAACGAGCGTAATCTGGTTACTGCTTAAGTCGCTTCCTTTTAACAGGCTTAAATCATATATTTTGAAAGGCTGAGCCGCTTTTGTTTTTTTATATAAACCTTTGAATGTGCAAAGCCATTCATTTTCCCTGGAGTCTTTAAGATGATAAGTTATAAAAGATGTATCTGGTACTCCTGGCAGTATGATTCGTTTTAATTTGCGGGTTGTTTCCGAAAACGAATACAATCTATTGTATACGCCCATGTAAAATTCCCCGGGAGCATTTTCCCAAAATGCAGATATGCCATCTATCCTGTTTGAAATAGTTGAAAAGGGTATAGCACTAATAGCTCCCGTTCGGCTATTCAGGATATTTATTCCGGAATTAATGCCGGAGCCTCCCGTTGCGATCCATATTTTGCCATCACTACCTTCATAAATAAAATTTGCCCAGCCGGATGTCAAAGAGTTTTTATCCCCTTTGTTGTAAGAATAGGATTTTAGCTGGGGCTTATCTTCATATTTTAGCAGGCCATCTGCAAAAGAACCAATCCAGAGTGTATTAAAACTATCCAGAGAGAGATCAGTTACAGGGATATGCTCAAGTTCTTTTTTAACACCATTATTAAATGCGGAAAATTTTTCAGTCTTCCTGTTGAAAAATTGAACTCCATCATTTGTTCCTATCCATATATTATCATCTTTATCTATGATAAATCTATTAAGAAAAAAACCAGTTGCTTTGGAAGTATTAGGCACATTGCTAAGCCATGTATTATAATTCCCGGTTTCAAGGTTAAGGTCGTATAACCGTGCTTTTTCTGTGACAGCCCAAAGATGTCCATTCTTATCAAAATTAATATCTGTCTCATACTCCCGGTTGCGCTTATATTCTGCATCAAGTGAATGGACTTTTGTCAATTTACCCTTTGTATCAATTTTAAATATTCCGTTATAACTCAACAGGCAGATGTTCCCGGTTTTATCTTTAGTAAGGCTGACAACGTTCTCAATGTTCAGGCTATCCGGTGTTGTGAATTGTTTTAATGTATCATCTTTTTCATCCTTATATAAAAGTGCCGTTGAGACATTATCACCATAATAAGTATCCACTCCAAAATATATTCTTCCGTTATTATCCTCACACATTGATCGTATATTCATTTCCACATTCGCGGGATGGCTTATCAGGTGATTAAAATCATATTGCCGGAAAGTGTTGCTGGCGGGGTTGTAAGCATTAAGAAAAGAAGGACCCGTACCTACCCATATTTTCCCGGTATGATCTTCAAATAATGACCATGATATTAATCCGCGAATGGACGCAGTGTCGTTTGGGTTGTAATAAAATCGCTTGAACTCATAACCATCATAACGAGCCAATCCATTTATGGTTCCTGTCCATAAATAGCCTAGCTTGTCTATTAAGATATCGTTTACCTTTGATCCTGGTAATCCATCTTTTTCTGAATACTGTCTTAGGTTTCCCGAATTGAGTTGGGAATATGAAGTCTTACAAAAACAAAGCGCCAGGCAAATAAAGATAAAATGTACGATTGATCTTGGCTGTAAATTCATTTATAAAAGTTAACTATTTAATGTGATCGTAAACTCCGTTCCTTCACCTTCTTTGCTTTCCACATTTATTTCTCCGCCATGTGCTTTAATAATATCATAGCTCAAACTCAAACCTAAACCTGTTCCTTGTCCTGTGGGTTTAGTTGTAAAGAATGGCTGAAAGACTTTATCTACTATGTTTTGCGGGATACCGTTGCCATTGTCCTTTACTCTTATTTCTACTTTGTCCTTTAATTTTTTTGTGCTTACAGAAACTGTTGGTTGGTAATCGGGTGCTGAGCTAGCCGAAGCATCATTCACTGAATAAAACGCATTGTTGAATAAGTTGAGTAATACTCTTCCTATGTCTTGCGGAACAATATTTATTTTACCGATCGTTTTATCAAAGTCTGCTTTTATACCCGAATTAAAACTTTTGTCCTTTGCTCTCAAACCATGATAGCTTAATCGTAAATATTCATCTACTAGTGCATTTATATCTGTAGTCTCTTTTTGGCCGGTGCTCAGTTGTGAATGCTGCATCATTCCTTTTACTATTGCATCAGCCCGCTTACCGTGATGATTAATTTTTTGTTCGTTTTCTTTTATATTTTTTGCAATAGCTTTTATTTCATTAATGTTTCCTTTGTCGGCTTCTTCTTCCAATTCATTAATTAGTTCATTATTCACTTCGGAAAAATTATTCACGAAGTTTAAAGGGTTTTGTATCTCGTGTGCAATGCCTGCAGTAAGTTCTCCGAGGGAAGCCATTTTTTCTGATTGGATAAGTTGAGCCTGTGTTGATTTGAGTTCTGATAAAGTTTTTTGTACTTCCTCTTTTTGTTGGTGCAGCAAAACATTTGCCTTCTTTTTATGTTGATTATTACGATAGAAAATGATAGCCACTATTAAACTAAAAGCCAGAGCACCAAGTACAACATATAAACGTACGTTATTTCGATTTTTTATCCGAAGGGCTTCAATACTTTGTTTACGTTGTTGTTCAAGAAACAAAAGATTTTGTACCTGGTTGGCTTTTTCCGCATTAAACAAGCTGTCCTTAACTGCCGCTGCTGTTTTGTAATACTTAAATTCTTCATGTTCATCAACCCTTTCATAGATTTTTGATAAGAATTCGCTCGCCTCAAGTATACCTTTGGCGTAGTTGTTTTTTTGAGCAGCACCTAATGCGCTTTTACCGTAAAAAATACAAGAGTCTGATTGATTTTTCTTTTTATACAAATCGGCAATCCCTAAATACGATTCATTTAAAGTATTAAAATCATTTCTTTCGATGGCGCCGGGAATGCTCTGTCGAAAAAAATTCATTGCCTTAGCATTGTCACCTCTTTTAGCGTAAAGTCTTCCGAGATCTTTAAAAAGATCATCTATAAGAATGCCTCCTTTTGAATTTATTGATTTATAAGTCAGATCATAAAAGAACAACGCAGAGTCAAGATTATTTTGGCGGAAATAGCTTTTACCAATGGCGCCTAAGGCATGAGCTTTTTCAGAATTATTATGAAGATCCTCGCTAATCTTCAGTTGCCTATAATAATAAAACCTCGCTGTGGAATAATCACCCTGCTCGGCATAAATATTACCGATATGCCCGGAGCCTGCAGCAATTCCAAAGGAGTAGTTAATGCCTTCACTGATAACCTGCGCTTTCTGATAAATATCGAGCGCCTCGGGATAACGGCCAAGATTAAAAAATATGATGCCGCTTCGTCTTAAACAATCTGCTTCTCCTCTGCGAAAATTCAGTGACCTTGCCAATACTATGCCTTGCTGTGCAAGCGTCATCGCTTTGGTTGGGTTTGAACGAAGATATTGAATACAAAGTGCGCTCAATATTAATACTCGGTTAGTATCTCGGGAAGATAGAGCAAGTTTTTTTTCCAGGCTGTCCGTTATTGATTGCGCAAGAATGGTACTGGATGAAGCAACAAGCATTATGCTTATAAAAAACTTTTTCATATGAATTGTTTTATAAGAGCCGTTAACAAAAATACCGGCCGCCCTTAAGTCTCAGGCACAAGATTTGTTGGCAGTTGAATGATAAACTCTGCCTCTTCGCCTTCCCTTGTTTCCACTTTTATTTCACCACCATGCGCTTTAATAATATCATAGCTTAAACTTAATCCCAAACCAGTGCCTTCACCAGTTGGCTTGGTTGTAAAAAATGACTGGAAGATTTTATCAATTACTTTTTGAGGAATACCATTACCGTTATCTTTAACTCTTATCTCAACCTTGTTATTTAATTTTTTTGTACTTACAGAAACTGTTGGTTGGTAATCGGGTACCGAGCTTGCGGAAGCATCGTTCACTGCATAAAACGCATTGTTGTATAAGTTCAATAACACTCTTCCAATGTCTTGTGGAATGATATTTATTAAACCAATGCCCTTATCGAAATCTGTTTCAAGTGTTGCGTTGAATGATTTGTCTTTTGCACGAATGCCAAGATAGCTTAATCGTAAATATTCATCCGCTATTGTGTTAATGTTTGTTGGCTCTTTTTGTCCTGTACTTACTTGTGAGTGTTGCATCATTCCTTTTACTATGGAATCTGCCCGCTTACCATGACGAATTATTTTTTCTTCATTCTCTGCTATATTATTTAGAATTTCAATTTCCAATTGCTCATCTCTTTCACTTTTTAACTTTGACTTTTCGCTTTTTAATTCTTCTATTAATTCTTTATTCACTTCTGAAAAATTATTTACAAAGTTTAGAGGGTTTTGTATCTCGTGTGCAATGCCTGCAGTTAGTTCTCCAAGCGAAGCCATTTTCTCTGATTGAATAAGTTGCGCTTGTGTAGATTTTAATTCCGTTAAAGTGCTCTCTACTTTTTCTTTTTGTTGCTGCAGTAAACTGTTAGCTTTTTGTTTGTTCCTGTTATTTCTCCCTAATACTCCTGCTATTATTAACAACGCAATAAGCCCGCCCAGTAAAGAATATATCCTTAAACGATTTTGATATTTCAATTCCGACGCCTCAATCTCCTTCTGCTTTTCCAGTTCTTTAAAAGCAATGTTTTGAATAGCGTTAGTTTTTTCACGACTAAATAAGCTGTCCTTTATACTAAGCGCTATCCTTAAATATCTTAATGCGCTATCCGGCTTGTTTTGTAATTGATAAATATCTGCCAGCATACTGGCTGCCCTGAGCATTCCAATGGGATAATTCTTTTCTGTTTTTTCTGCCAATACTTTTTTCGAGTACCAGGCAGCAGAATCAAAATCATTTGTTGTCTTATACACCCCGGCAATGCCATTATAACCATCAACCCGTTCCAGGATCGTATGATATTTTAATGAAACAGCTATACTAATTCTGTATTGAAACAATGCTGAATCATAAATTGCCTTTCCGGCATAAGCATCTCCTAAAATATTAGATACAAATAGTGTATCATTCCAATCTCTCAATCGTTTGTAAGCTTTTTTTGCATATACCATGGCGGAGTCGGGCTGATTTAAGCTATGGTAAACATGGGCCATATTAGACCATGGAAAATAAATTTGATCGATATGAAGCATTTCTGCCAGTCTTAAATTTTCACGGTAATATTTCAGGCTGGTATTATATTCGCCCATATAATAGTAACACTCGCCAAGAACAGCATTTGCAATAGAGGTATTCAAAGTATCACTCTTCTTTTTGGCAAGAGAAAGGAATTTAAAACCATGTTCTAATGCCAGAGGGTAATTTCCTGAAATCATTAAAGATCCGGTTAAACGAAATTCTGCTGTAAAAATTCCCCGGTCAAAATTTATTTTTTGTGCCAGGTTTAAAGATTCTTGTGCGTAGGTTGCTGCTGTATCCTCGAACGATAAGGCATACAAATTACTTAGACTGTATAGCAGCTTAACTTTATTAGTATCGTCTTCCGCAGTAGCCAATTCATGCTTTAAGCTATCAATATAAAATTGATTTGATTGCTGCGCTTCAGCAACCAATATTGATAAAATGGTTATAAAAATGGCAGCTATTTTTTTCATCACCTGTAGATTTAATATTCTGTTTCATGGGTATTTTATTGAGTCATGATTTTCTAAATTTTTTGATTAATGGATTTGAATTTATTTTACAGTCTCTTAAAACCTTATAATTTAGAAATCATGATTCGCGGCTAGTTGAAGTTAACAACAAAAGTTCAGGTTAATAAGGCTCACCCCGGAGCAATTCCTGGTAATTCATTCCTGCATCTGTACTCATTCGTTAAAGGACAAGACACTTTGGTTTTAAAGTTATAGTTAAATTTAACCTTAGATTTGTTTAAGGGCTACCTAGTTATTGTATCTGATAAGAGAGTTTTAAAAATCATCAAACTTATTACTTCATGAAAAAATTATTCTTACTTATAGTTGCACTGTATACCGTTCAATATACTTTCGGCCAGGATACGGGTAGTAAGCTCGATACGTTATTAAACGCTTATGCGAAATTGTATAAGTTCAACGGCTCCGCACTGGTAGCAAAGAATGGAGTAATCCTGCTGAATAAAGGATATGGTTATCGTGATGCTGCTAACAGGGTATTAAATAATTAACAAAGTATTTTCCAGTTAGGTTCGATCACCAAACAGTTTACTTCAGCTATTATCCTGAAACTACAGGGAGAAAAACGACTGAGTGTATCCGATAAAATAAGTAAGTATTTTCCTGGCTTTCCTAAGGGAGATAGCATTACCATTCAACAGTTGCTTACGCATACGTCAGGGATTTACAATTATACCAATGATGAAAAATTTATGGCCAACGAAATCACCAAACCTGCTAACCGGGAAAAGATGATGGCCTTATTTAAAGATAAGCCCCTTGATTTTTCACCGGGTACAAGCTGGAATTATTCCAACAGCGGCTATTCATTGCTGGGATACATTATTGAAGCTGTAACGAAAAAGCCATATGAGCAGGCAGTGCACAAATATATATTTACACCCCTGCAAATGATACACAGCGGCTTTGACTTTACTAACCTGAAAAGCAATAATAAAGCCATCGGTTATTTTTCTTTGAATGATAAAGAAGCTCCAACAGCGCCTATCGTAGATTCAACCGTGTCATTTGCGGCTGGTGCTATATATTCTACTACCGGGGATTTGTACCTGTGGCATAATGGATTGGAGAGTAACACGATCTTATCAAAAACACAACAGGAAAAAGCATATGCTCCCGTAAAAAATAATTACGGCTACGGGTGGGGAATAGACAGCATAGAAGGCAAAAGAAGAGTTGGCCATGGTGGTGGAATACATGGTTTTACTACCAATATTGCCAGGGTTCCGCAAGACGATGTATGTATTATTTTGCTCAGCAATGCTTCTGACGGATCACTAAGCGAGATTACAAACAGCATTTTTTCTATCCTTTATAATAAAGAATATAGCCTGCCAAATGAAAGAAAAATTATAAAAGTACCTGAAGAAACATTGAAGCAATATGAAGGAGAGTATGAAATACGCCCTGACCTGCATGTAGTAATAAGTGTGAAGGATGGTGACCTGATGGCGGCGCCAACCGGTCAACCAGTAAGTATGCTATATGCTGAAAAAGAAAATTTGTTCTTTATAAAATCACCGGATATACAAATAGAATTTACAAAAAATGATAAAAAAGAAGTAGATGGTTTTATACTTCACCAGGGAGGAGCAACAATAACTTGCAAGAAAATAAAATAAGTATATAACAGATGTTACTTCTAAGTGCATCTTTATAGTTGCGTAAAAAAGCAATGCCTTAAAGATTTCTAAAAAATTAATACTTTAACCTTTAAATTTCCATCACATAAATCTTAAGCAATGGAAGGCCCGATTTTTATATACCTAGGCTGATTGATTATATGCGAGTGCATTAACTTCTAACGGTACTCTTGACAGCAATATCGATCCAGTTAAGAGTATCAATTCTGCTTACCGCAATTACCATAAAATTTAATTATCCAATTATCATAATCCGGGAAAATTAAACTTTGTGCAGATATAGCAGAGCCGTCGTTGCTCCAAAAGCCTGTTGCTGCAATACCGGGTGAAGATTCCGGGTAACCGGGAGTGCGGAAATGTGTTAACTGTTGGAGCCCTGAACCATCTGTATTCATTAGCATAAACTCAGTCTTTATAGAAAGTGTGTGATAAGAGTTTGTATCTGCCTGGTACGGATAAGAGCTCATAAACAGAATTTTTTTGCCATCAGGAGAAAATACACCGTGCTCGTCCCAGATCTTAGGGCTGTTATTCAGATTGATAATTTTATTTGTATTTATATCTATAATAAACTGGTCCTGCCCTTCTGCGTTTAAAATTCCTATATCAGAAGAAGCTAAAAGCGAGTGGCCATCGGAAGAAAAATTACCGGGCTCTATCCAGCGGGAACCTGCCGGGCTTATATCTGTCGTGCCTGTGAAAGATGGCACACCGCTATTAACTACAAAGTTTGAAAGTTGCAATTTCCATTTTCCAAACACATCTACCGAGAGGTCGCTTCCGCTAAGTGCTTCTGCCCATGCGGCTTTGCTGCCACCAGGTATAAATGCCGGACCGGTAAATCCTTTATCAGTAGTTGCAAGAGTATACCAATTATTACCTGTTACAGTAACTGCCCATATATCCATCCATAAACCGCTTTGCAATAATCCCAACCGTGTTTGGTAAGGAATATATAATAGCTCATTATAAAATTCTTTCTCAACTGCGCAAATAATATAATTGCCCGATGGATGCCATTGTACCTGCAATTTATTTCTTGCCGACCAGTTTCTAAATATGCCGCAGCAGTTCCCGGTAGTATAAGCTGATGATATGCAGGTAAGTGAAGTATCGCCTGCATTCCCTACATATATCTGGAACACACCGGCGGTGTCTTGTTTGTTCACAATATATTTTGATTTGTCGGGAGACCATAAAACGGGGTTACCAGGATTATGTGTTATTCCTATAACATCGCAAGCCGATTGTTGAGCTGGCAGATCCCCGCTTTTTTTGCATGAAAAAAATAACGGTAGTATAAAAATCAATTTGAATACCTGCTTCACGTGCATATTTATAACAAGGTTTGAGTGATTAAAGTTAGTATCAAACTGCTGTTATTGAAACGATTTATATATTGAAGTATTGCTATTGGCGCCAATTGTTATCTTATCTTTGAAGTTCAATTTTAAAATATTTTTTATGAAAAAATTAGGTTCATTCTTCTCTTTGCTTATTGTCATAAGCAGCCTGTCGGCTACCCGTGCACAAACAGCCGATGATATCATAAATAAATACGTTAATGCAATAGGAGGCAGGGACGTTCTGGCCAAAGTGAAATCAATTTATTTAGAAGGAAATGCCACAGTTATGGGTAACGATTATCCTACTAACACAACCGTTCTTGCCGGCAAAGGATCTAAGAACATAACCACCGTGAATGGAACAGATATTGTTCAATGTTTTACTGACACAGGTGCATGGCTAATAAATCAATTTGCCGGGCAACCTCAGCCAACAGCATTATCCCCCGATGCTGCAAGGGCAGGCCAGTCTGCGCTTACCATTGGTGGTGCACTTGTAGATTTTAAAAGCCGCGGATTTACAGATTCACTTGCAGGCCGTGAAACCATTGAGGGCGTAAACACCTATAAAATAAAATTAAGCCAGCCAGGCATTTCCTTTGTTTATTATATTGATCCTTCCACTTATTATGTTTTAAAAACAGAGTCACATCTTACTGTGGATGGAAAGGATGAAACAAATACCAGGGTATATTCTAATTTTAAAAAAACTGATATAGGTTATGTGATTCCCTACACACTTGGTATTAATAACCAGGGCTACGATGTAACTATTAATTATACTAAAGCAGAAATAAATAAAGACGTTGATCCACAAATATTTGCTATGCCGAAATAAAGGTTGGAAGCCGCAGGTATTATTCAGTCATAATTTATGATTTACGTTCAGCAGGCGTAAAGCTATCTTATTCAGAAAAAACTCTACAAAATTTCAAGACTACCTGGCATGGGTGAACGCTTTTTTGTAGAAGCAATTATATTATTCCGTAGCCCGGCTATATTTATGTACAAACCTGTCTGCCCCTATTTCTGTAAACGTAAGGTTACCCGAATCAATAGTCATTAATTGCTGCTCCGCTTCAGAATAGTTTCCAAAATAGTTTTGGGTAATTTTCAATTGCTTTGCTCCACCTGAAGGATCCGTAATTTCTTCGAGCGAATAAGTACCTGAAAATTGCAGGATACTATTTTTATAATAATTCACTGTACCATCATTATTAAATTCAATCTGAAGCTGGTTTCCTGTATTTGAAGGATTTTCTATGCGGTAGCTTATGCCACCATCAGATTGGATCCAGCTCCATTTGCCTGCAATAATATCAATAGAAGTATTTTGAGATGATGGACTATTTTGACCATTGTCAGCAACCGCTTTTACAGAAGGCTTTGTACAACTCTGCATAAAGCATCCGGCAACAAGCAGGGCAATTAATATTTTCATAATTATTTATTTTCCATACTGACAACAAGCTGATTAAAATCGTTGCGCAGAATTAATAAAAATAATATTACGTGAATTTATTATAGGCAAGCGTGAATTTTATTTACTGAAAATTCTTATATTTTTACTTTTACAAAAATGAGAATTCATATTATAGTATTTGGGCGGGAAATTATCACAACAACTATAAGTTTAACCTTACAAATGCTTCGCATTATAAATTAATTGGTAATTGAATTATAAATCAGTTCCTTCCTGTTCTTTACTTTCTGCTCTTATAGTTCCATTGTGTTCTTTAGTAATGATGTCATATGCCGGGCTTAACCCTAATCCTGTTTCGTGCCCTGTTGGCTTTGTAGTGAAGAATGGCTGAAAGATTTTTGTCAATGATGTTGGATGGAAGGATGATTTAAAAACATTATTTCAATTTGTTCATCAGCATTTTAAAACGTGGTTCATCTCTTAAAGAATCATAATCCGGATCGTGCGTTATCCAGTTTTTATTTCCGAAACCATTCTCTACTGCTTTTTCCAAAAGATCTAATGCCTGCTTTATTTGCCCTGATTTTGCATACAAACAGGTAGCATTCAGCAAAACACTTGCGTTGCGGGAATTTATTTTGATTGCTTTGTTTATCCATTCAAAAGCTTCTTCTTTTTCGCCGATATCAGACAACGTAGTGGCGCCAAGTGAAAGCGCTCTTATATCTGAAGGATTAATAATTAAATGCTGTCTCGCTCTTTGTATACTTTCTTTCGCTGTTGCTTTCTCTTTATCTTTTCCCAACATTTTTAATGCCTGATAAAGCAGGCTGAGGCTTTGATAATCTTCCCGCCGCACTTCAGATGCTTTGCGAAACATGTCAACAGACTTTTCAATTTCGCCACGGGCAAAGTAAGACCTCGCAAAAAGATAATATGCATCAAATGAATTGGAATTAAGTTGTATTGCTTTATGAAACTCATCTTCAGCTTCGCCATACTTTTTTGCCAGCGACAATGCATATCCTCCTGAGGTATGGCTTTCCGATAAATGTGGTGCCAATTGTAAAGCTTTGCTGCTATTGGCTTCTGCCGCTTTTAAATCAGATGCATCAGCACCTTCCCATTCGTACAACCAGGAATATGCATCTGCAAGACCTGTATATGCCAGCGCATATCCGGCATCTGCCTCAATGGCTTTTTCAAACATTGCCTTTGCTTCCTGCAGCATTAATTTATTAAAAAACTGCCGCCCTTTTAAATAATATTCATAAGCTTCAATAATGGTTTCAGGTCGTTTAATGTTTTCTTTTTCTTCGATGGTAAGAAATCCTTTTAAAGCCGTTACAACGTTTTGAGCAATATCATCCTGTATTGCAAAAATATCCTGCATCTCACGGTCGTAACGGTCAGACCATAAATGCGCGCCATCAGAGACGTTGACGAGTTTGGTTGTTATTCTCAAACGGTTTCCGGCTTTACGTACACTGCCTTCCAGCAGCGATTGCACATCCAGTAATTTACCTATTTCACGTACATCCATATTCTTACCTTTTAAAGCAAATGCAGATGTGCGGGATATTACCTGCAGGTTATTAATATGGGCAAGCGCATTAATTATTTCCTCTGAAATGCCATCACAAAAATAATCCTGTTCTGCATCGTTGCTCATGTTTACAAACGGAAGCACTGCAATACTTTTCATTTGTGTTGCAGGATTGCTATTCACTTTTACAGAAGTTACTGTAGCATCAGTTATTACCTCAAACATTTTTACCGGTTCTTTTACATTCTTCAGTTTTTCTTCTTTTATAAACCTTGTATAAAAATTTTTTTTGTTGACTATGTTGTGATGCACCGCTTCGGAAATATAAACAGAATTAGGAACAGCGGCAGACTGAATGCGTGAAGCAATGTTTACACCATCACCAAACACATCATTGTTTTCAAAAACCACTTCGGCAAGGTGAATACCAATTCTTAACCTAAAACTTTGCTGCTCATTGCAGGCATTTAAAACTTTTACGGCAGCGTTTACTGCATCCGTTGCTGTATTAAAACAAATCAGCATACCGTCGCCTAACTCCTTAATAAGTTTTCCGTTAAACTCTATAATGATTGGTTGTTGAAGCTGTCTGTTTTTCTGCAGCAGTTCAAAAGCGTTTGATTCATCACTTCCCATTAATGCGGTATATCCAACGATGTCTGTAAACATGATAGCAGCAAGCTGACGCATTTAAGGTATTTTAAAATTTGCGTTGAAAATATAAAATTAAAATGGCAACTGGATGATGAATGTGGAACTTTCACCTTCTTTGCTTTCTGCCTTTATTGTTCCGTTATGTTCTTTGGTAATAATATCATAAGCAAGTGATAATCCTAATCCTGTTCCCTGCCCTGTAGGCTTTGTGGTAAAGAAGGGCTGAAAAATTTTATCTAAAATATTTTGAGGAATACCAATACCGTTATCCTTTACTCTTATCTCAACTTTATCATTTAATTTCTTTGTAGTTACTGAAATCACAGGTTCGTAGCCGTTAGGCTGTTGCTTTGCTTTTTCATTCACTGCATAAAATACATTGTTATATAAATTCAATAGTACTTTTCCTATATCCTGCGGAACGATATTTATTTTTCCAATGCTCGTATCAAAATCCGTTTCAAGTGTTGCATTAAAGGATTTGTCTTTTGCTCTTATACCGTGGAAGGACAATCGTAAATATTCATCAGCCAATGCATTGATATCTGCGGATTCTTTTTGCCCTGTGCTCACCTGCGAATGTTGCATCATTCCTTTTACAATTGCATCTGCACGCTTGCCATGATGATTTATTTTTTCCTGGTTGCTTATTAAATCATCTGCAATTGATTTTACTTCATTGATATTTCCTTTGTCAATTTCATCTTTCATTTCAAGAAGCAATTCTTTATTTACTTCAGAAAAATTATTGACGAAGTTTAACGGGTTTTGTATTTCATGTGCAATGCCTGCCGTAAGCTCCCCGAGTGAAGCCATTTTTTCTGATTGGATAAGTTGGGCTTGTGTGGATTTCAGGTTTTGCAGTGTTTCGGTAAGGTCGGCGGTTTGTCTTTTTACTTCTTGCTCCAGTATTTTTTGCTGGTTTAAAGCCTGTTGTCTTTTTTCTTCGGTTACCTGCATTACCTGTTGTGCATTTTCTCTTACTTCCCTGATAATTTCCCTGAAGCGAATAGAAACATACACCAGCAATGAAAGCGGAAATGAAAGAAAAATGCCTAAAAGTGCTGTGTCACGGTAACTAATAGCCACAAAGGGATTCTGTGCTTCGAACGATTGAATAATTGCAAACACAACAATCCAAAGAATAGTAACAATAACACCCGTTACAATAGCCCATTGCGCTCCTTTTAAACTTTTCCAGGAAGAAATAAGATAGTAAAGAGCAGTGGCTATGTATAATACTGAAATAATAAGGAACAGCATGGTATTCGTCTTCGCAAGGCTATAAAAAGTAGCAACAGATATTAGGCTAAGAAATACAAGCAGTTTACGAGGTATTTTGTTTGTAAAAACTTTGGCGAGGATTACCAGTATCA
>JBDUCK010000284.1:0-4645 GCA_040003485.1 Ferruginibacter sp.
GGGCTTGCATCTTCTACCAAAACTTTTACAATCTTACCTTTTACTTCACTTTCTATTTCATTAAATAATTTCATTGCTTCTATAATACAAACCACTTTACCTGTTGTTACTTCATCTCCTACATTTACAAAAATTGGTTTGTCTGGCCCTGCCTGGCGGTAAAAAGTACCGATCATTGGGCTTTTAATGGTAATAAAATTTTCTTCTTTTATTACTGTTGGTGTAGCAGGAGGGGTAGGTGTGATGGTGGGAGTTGCGGTAGTTAAGGCTGGAGGAGGGGTATTACTATAAGAAGGTGCGGAAGCTTGCGTGTATATTTTTTGGGAAGGTTCTTTCTTTTGTTTGATAGTTATTTTTGTGCCATCTTCTTCGATGGTTATTTCTCCAATTGAGGTTTTATTAATGAGCTTAACAAGCTCCTGAATTTGCTTTATGTCCATGTCAGGTTATTAAATGATTAAATTGGATATTCAAACGGGCAGCTAAGGTAGGGAATGATTATTCATTATTCCAACTTTAAAATTTAGAAAAACGGGAAAAAGGCCCTATTTGTGCTCAAAAAGGCAATAAAATGCACTAAAAACTATTGAAACAGCCTGTTTTTTATGCAAAATAAAAAGGGCTGATTTTTAAAAATCAGCCCTTTTCTTATAAATAAATAAAGTTATTTTACCCTTTCTACATACTCACCTGTTTTGGCATTTACCCGAATCAATTCGCCCTCATTTACAAACAATGGTACGTTTACTGTAGCGCCTGTTTCCACTGTAGCAGGCTTTAATGTTTTGGTAGCTGTGTCGCCCCTCATACCTGGCTCGCTATAAGTAACTAATAAAACAATCTTATCAGGTAATTCTACTGACATTGGCTGGTCAGTTTCTCCATTAATTGAAACCATAACTTCCTGGCCATCTTTTAAAAATCTTGGCGCATCCACCATAGTTTCAGGTACAGTGATCTGTTCAAAAGTCTCTGTATCCATAAAGCTGTAGCCGGTATCATCTTTATATAAATATTGATAAGGTTTTTTTTCAACTCTTACGGGGTAAATTACTTCTCCACTGTTCCAGGTAACTTCTATGGTACGGGTATTATCTACTCCTTTTAACTTAGCCCAAACCTTTGCTGCTGCACGTGCCGTTTTATTTTGGCCGAAGTCTATTACCGTATATAAACTACCATCTACTTTAATGATAAGTCCTGAGCGCATGTCTGCCGTAGTTGCCATTTTGTTTTTTTTATTAGGCTGCAAAAGTAGGAATATTTATGGATAGATACACCGATGAAACGGGATTAGGCAGATAAAGACGGATGAGAAAAATATCTATTGTATTTGACAAGTAAAACTGATTCATTGTATAAAAGCGAAATCAGTTTTCATCCGCATTACCTGTGTGATCAGCATATTTGTTTAGTGTATTTAATTTTTAGGATTAACCCCCTTTTTAGAAGATAAAAAATTAGGTTTGCTAAAATTATTTAGATTGAAAACATTACTCTCCTTACTGTTAGTTTTAAGTACTGCATTTTCAGCCTCCGCCCAGCAGGATACACTCCCTGTTTATCAACGTTTCCCTACAGTGCCACCTTTTAAAATAATAACGTTACCGGACAGTAGCCAGTTTTCTAAAGATGATCTGAAAAAAAACAAGGCTACTGTAATAATGATCTTTAGCCCGGACTGTGAGCATTGCCAGCGTGCCACAAAAGATTTACAGAAACATATTGACTTATTTAAAAATGTTCAGATTATAATGGCTTCCCCACTTGACCTGGATATTATAAAGAGATTTTACGTGGCATATAATATTGCCGCATATCCAAATATTATTATGGGGAGAGATGGAAGCTATTTCTTAGGTTCATTTTTTAAGATCACTAATTTCCCATCCATATTTGTATATGATAAAAAAGGGAATTTTGTACAAAAATTTGAAGGTGATGTTTCGTTCAGTAAAATCGCTGAAGTACTCTAAAAAAATGTTTTTCTGGTAGAAACCGGAATTTAATTTATTGCCTTTTTTAAAACAATAATGAATTTTACTGTTTAACTTCTTTCTCATTGCTGTAAACATTTACCTTTGCAGCACTATAAAATTTTACAAATAACTTATAAATTAATTTAGATGAAAGTAACTGTAGTAGGTGCCGGAGCTGTAGGAGCTACCTGTGCTGATAATATTGCCCGCAAACAATTATGCGATGAATTGGTATTGGTTGATATCAAAGAAGGAATAGCAGAAGGTAAAGCCATGGACTTAATGCAAACAGCCCAGGTAGAAGGCTTTGATACAAAAATTATCGGGAGTACTAATGATTATTCAAAAACTGCGGGCAGCACAGTTGCGGTAATTACTTCAGGTATTCCCCGCAAGCCCGGTATGACCCGTGAGGAACTGATTGGTATTAATGCGGGTATCGTAAAAACGGTTACACAGAATTTATTACAATATTCTCCGGAGGTAATTATTATTGTGATTAGTAACCCGATGGATACAATGACTTACCTGGCTTTAAAATCAAGCGGCTTACCAAAGACCCGGATCATTGGCATGGGCGGTATTTTGGACAGTGCCCGTTTCCGTTATTTCCTTAGCCAGGCAATGAGCTGCTCCCCCAACGATTTGCAGGCTACGGTAATTGGCGGCCATGGCGATACAACTATGATTCCTCTTACAAGATTAGCAACTTATAGCGGAACGCCTGTGGCAGATTATCTTGATGAAGCGGCCTTAAAAAAAGTAGCTGCTAATACTATGGTTGGCGGTGCTACTTTAACCGGATTATTAGGCACATCTGCCTGGTATGCGCCGGGAGCTGTAGGCGCATCTTTGGTAGAAGCTATTATCAGGGATGAGAAAAAATTAATGCCTTGCTGTGTATTATTGGAGGGTGAATATGGCCAAAGCGATATCTGTATTGGCGTTCCCGTTATCATTGGTAAAAATGGCTGGGAAAAAATTGTAGACTTTAAATTGAATGAAGAAGAGAAGGCTGCATTTGCTAAAAGTGCTGATGCAGTAAGAAGCATGAATAGTGTGTTGAGCACATTAACCATTTAAAAATAATACATCTTTTAATATATTAAAGAAGCCAGTTAGAAATGACTGGTTTTCTTTAATATATACCTGGCCTTACCTATCCCTTAAATAATAGCCAAATCCCTTTGCCCGCATGTAAAAAAGCCTTACCTTTGCGCCGCTAAAAGGTGCAGCAGTATATGGATGGAGCGGTACTTATTTAGCATTATATGAGAGCATAAAAAATCATATCGAACCCCGAACCAGCTAAAAAATGCATGGTTCAACCTCGGGGAAGCTATGCTCAATAAAAAACAAAAGTACAAGAGTGCGACGCCAATGAAGCTAATAAGCAATCTACGGCCGGACTCAAAAAATAACAAGACATCTTTTTAACAAATAACAATTTAATACAATGGCAGATTTACGTTATCAACGAAACTTTGGTATTGCCGCACACATTGATGCCGGTAAAACAACTACTACCGAACGTATATTATATTATACCGGGGTGAATCATAAAATCGGTGAGGTGCATGATGGTGCAGCTACCATGGACTGGATGGCACAGGAACAGGAAAGAGGTATCACTATTACCAGTGCTGCTACTACCTGCTTCTGGAATTTTCCTATGGCTAATGGCAAAAAAACGCCAGATACGCACTTATATAAATTCAACATTATTGATACTCCTGGTCACGTAGATTTTACGGTAGAAGTAGAACGTTCGCTTCGTGTACTGGATGGTTTGCTGGCTTTGTTTTGCGCCGTTTCTGGTGTAGAACCACAAAGCGAAACTGTTTGGCGCCAGGCCAACCGCTATAAAGTACCCCGTATTGGATTTGTAAATAAAATGGATCGGGCAGGTGCTGATTTCTTAAATGTTGTAAAACAAATTAAAGAAATGCTGGGTGCTAAAGCCGTGCCTTTACAATTGCCCATTGGTGCCGAAGATAATTTTAAAGGTGTAATAGATTTGATTACCATGAAAGGCATGGTATGGGATGAAGCAGGGCAGGGTATGACTTTTAATGAAGTGCCTATTCCGGAAGATATGATGGAAGAAGTGAAAGAATGGCGTCAGCATTTGATTGAAGCCGTTGCAGATTATGATGATAAACTTTTGGAAAAATTCTTTGATGATCCTAACACGATTACCGAAGATGAAATTCATGAAGCTATCCGTAAGGCTACCATTGATATTTCTATCATCCCGATGATGTGTGGCTCATCTTTTAAAAATAAGGGCGTACAAACTGCATTGGATGCGATCGTACGTTACTTACCTGGCCCAATGGATATTGAAGCGGTTAAAGGAACTAATCCTGATAACGGCCAGGAAATTTTCCGTCATTGCGATGTTAAAGAACCATTCAGTGCTTTGGCATTTAAAATTATGACTGATCCTTTTGTGGGACGTTTAGCATTCTTCCGGGCATACAGTGGCCGTTTAGATTCCGGTTCTTATGTATTGAATACCCGTACCGGGAAGAATGAGCGTATCAGCCGTATCATGCAGATGCATGCCAATAAACAAAACCCGGTTGACTTTATTGAAGCTGGTGATATCGGCGCAGCAGTTGGTTTTAAAGATATCAAAACCGGGGATACTTTGTGTAACGAAG
>JBDUCK010000041.1:0-15663 GCA_040003485.1 Ferruginibacter sp.
TTTTATTTGTCAAAACTTTGCGGTGCTGACCACCATTCATTTATTTATTCTATACCGTGCTGTAAAGGTCAATTGTTTCACCTTCTGCAACTGTTACTACAGCTTTCTTTTTAGCAGACTTACGGCCTACTACATATCCAGCTTTAGTATATTTAGATTTCAGTTTAGAAGGCATTACCAATGTATTAACCTCATTTACCTGAACACCATAGAATTGTTCTACAGCTTTTTTAATTTCCAATTTATTAGCCTTTCTATCTACAACAAAAGTGTAGCGATTCATTTTTTCTGATTGCTTATTTGCTTTCTCAGACAAAATGGGTTTTATTAAAACGTCAGACAATTTCATGATCTTAATTTGATAACCTGTCTTCCGGCAGGCTGGTTTGCTATAATTTTTTTATGCTTCTGCCACTGCTTCTTCGTTGAATAATTTTGCTGCGCTTTCAGAAAAAACCAATACGTTAGCATTTAAAATATCGTAGGTATTCATATCGCTTATTACCGTACCGTTTATACCCTGAACATTACGTAAGCTTAAATACATATTATCATCATATTCCGGAATTATAAACAACGCTTTTTTGCGTCCGATATTCAGGCTTTTTAATATCCCTGAAAAAGTCCTGGTTTTTGGCGCTTCCATTGTTATATCTTCCAATACCACAATGTTGTTTTCCTTTGCTTTGTAAGCAAGTGCACTCATTTTTGCCAAATCTTTTACCTTACGGTTCAACTTGATATCATACTTGTGCGGCTTTGGCCCAAAAATAGTACCACCACCTTTATATAAAGGGTTACGCAAATTACCTTTACGGGCGCCACCGGTTCCTTTTTGCTTATGTAATTTTTTGGAAGAACCCTTTACTTCTGCACGGGTTTTCACTTTGTGCGAACCCTGACGCTGTGCACCCTGGTATTGCTTTACGGCAAGATAAATGACGTGGTCGTTAGGTTCAATCCCAAAGATCTCTTCCGGCAACTCAATTGTTCTTCCGGTTTTTTCGCCTTTTGTATTTATGATATCTACTTGCATTTGTTATTTTTTATTGATTCAATTTTTAATTTCAGATAATACGCCGAAGCACTATTATTTCTGTATCAAAACAATTGAACCGTTATGACCCGGAACCGAACCACTTACTAATATGTAATTTTTTTCTGCAAAAATCTTAACTACTTTAAGGCCTTTCATTTTCACCCTGTCAGTACCCATACGACCACCCATGCGCATACCTTTAAATACACGACTGGCATCGGATGAGTTACCAATAGAACCTGGCGCCCTCGATCTGTCATGCTGACCATGAGACTGGCCACCAACACCGCTAAAACCATGGCGTTTCACGACACCCTGGAATCCCTTGCCTTTGGTAGTTCCCACAACTTCCACTTTATCGCCTTCGGCAAAAATGTCAACTGTAATGGATTCACCAACTGTTTTATCTGTTTCGCTATCGCGTATTTCCTGAACGAATTTTTTTGGAGCTGTATTAGCTTTTGCGAAGTGGCTAATTTCGGATTTGATGGAGTGTTTTTCTTTCTTATCGCCAAATGCTATCTGGAGAGCATTGTACCCGTCTGTTGCTACGGTCTTTATTTGAGTGACTACACATGGACCCGCCTCTATGATAGTAACCGCAGTTTGCTTGCCGGTTGCATCAAAGACACTGGTCATGCCAATCTTCTTACCAATAATACTTTTCATTGTATCTGTTTTATGTCCAGCGCTCCTTTTTTGACTTCGATAAGCCTGCCTGTCGGCAGACAGGCTCAGCCTGACAAAGGAGATAGACGTTCATATTTTTTCTTTTAAGAGCTTACCTGGTGCCTTTCCGTTAATACGGAAGGTTCATCAAGCCTTTATTTCAACATCTACACCACTTGGTAAATCCAGTTTGCTTAAAGCATCAACTGTACGGCTACTGCTGGTGTAAATATCTAACAAACGTTTGTGCGTACACAATTGAAACTGCTCACGGGCTTTCTTGTTTACGTGAGGAGAACGCAATACTGTAAAGATTTTCTTATGCGTAGGTAATGGAATTGGTCCTGTTACTACTGCGCCAGTACTGCGTACAGTTTTTACAATCTTTTCGGCAGATTTATCTACTAAATTGTGGTCGTAAGACTGTAATTTTATTCTGATTCGTTGTGACATATATAAAGAACTTTAAGATTCCGTTTTTTAATTTGGAGTGCAAAGGTAAGGGTTGAGTTTTAAACAGCAAAAGAAAACAGTGATCTTTTTATTAAAATCTTCTTTTTTTATTTTAAGTTTAGGAATGGTTTTTGGTATTTGTGATTTGTAATTTATCCTTTCTATTAAAAATCTTTTATATAATGAAATATCTCTGCCTTTTTATATGCCTTTTTATATGCCTTCATATTCCCTTTGCAGCAACCAGCCAGCGTTTACATGGTGACTTTTATGGCGGAATAGCAAATTACCAGGGAGATCTACAAGGTAAAAGGTTTACTTTTAAAAGCGCCGGGCCTGCCTTTGGGCTAGGACTATCTTATGATATAACAGATAAATTCATCGTAAGAGGTATTGCTACATATCTTAAAATTGGAGGTGATGATAAAAATAATTCTACAGCAACAGGGGTTACTTTCCGTAACCTGAACTTTAAATCGCAGGTATTGGAAGCGCAATTAGCGCTTGAGTATAACTTTTTTGATTTGTCAGAAAGGAATTTTACACCTTATGTATTTGGTGGAGTAGCCGCTTTTCATTTTCAACCTTATTCTTATGATGCAAAAGGAAATAAAGTTTTATTACGACCTTTAAGCACAGAGGGAGAAGGACTAAGTGCCTACCCCGATAAAAAAACTTACAATACAAAACAAATTGCTATTCCTTTTGGCGGAGGTTTAAAATTTGTTTTATCAGATAAAGTGCAAGTTGGTATTGAGCTGGGATTACGAAAACTATTTACTGATTACCTTGATGATGTGAGTACCACTTACGCAGATTCTTCCATTTTGCTGGCTGCAAGAGGGCCACAGGCAGTAGCTTTTGCTTACAGGGGCAACGAACTGAAGGGGGCGCCACCCTACCCTGCCGCAGGCTCCCAAAGAGGTAATCCAAAAAGTAAAGATTGGTATTACACTACCGTTATCCGTATAAGTTATTTATTTGGAGGGGGAAGCAGTAATGGACGCAGGGGCGGCGGGAAAAGCAGAACCGGATGCCCGGCAAATGTAAATTAATATTAACCCTTTACAATCTTGTTATAACTGGCAGCAATTCCTTTTATTAATGATGAGCTAAAGCCCTGGTGCTCCATTTCATTCAGTCCCGCAATTGTGCAGCCTTTAGGTGTAGTCACTTTATCAATTTCCTGTTCCGGGTGAGTGCCTTTTTGCAATAGTAATTCTGCGGCACCCTTTACTGTCTGGGCTGCAATGAGCGTAGCAGTTTTACTATCAAACCCAATTTCTATACCACCCTGAATATTTGCCCTTATATACCGCATGGCGTACGCCGTACCACATGCACCTAATACTGTTGCTGCATCCATTAATTTTTCATCTATTACGGTTACTTTCCCCAGTGCGCTAAAAAGGCTGGTTACATATTCTACCTGTGCCTCGGCTGCATTGCTAAAACCAAGGCAGGTCATACTCTCCTGTATAGCAATAGCAGTATTCGGCATGGCCCGGCATACAGCCAATTTCTTTTTAATGATGGTTTGTATATCAGCTATGGTAACACCTGTAACTACTGATACTAAAGTATGATTTGTGGTAAGATCTTTCTTTAATTCGTTTAATACTTCACTTACCTGGAATGGTTTTATCGCAAGAATCACCAGGCTTGCACTTTCTACAGCAGCATTGTTATTTGTAGTTATATTCACAGCCTTTGCTTTCAGCGCAATCAGTGTTTGGATATTTCTTTTAGTAATAGTTATGTCAGAAGCTTTACAAAATTTGCTTTTCAATAAACCCTCTGCAATGGCAGTACCTAAATTTCCACCGCCGATAATTGTGATCTTTGTATTCATGGTATTTATATTAAAAAATAAAAGCTACAGCAAATTGCAGAAGCTTTTGTACAATACAATTAATTCATTTATTTAAAGGTGAGTTTCCCCACTGCTATTTTAGTTTTCCCAAAAATTCTGTCATCCTTACCTATAAGATAAAATTCTTTGCCTAGTGCAACACCCAGCCTCGGCATAGCGGTAGGAATATCATTATTACTAAAAAGCGATGACCTGGTGTATTTGCCGGTGGTTGCATCCATATCTACTGCATAGCATTCTCCCTTACCAAATCTACTGATCGACTTTACTTTTTGACCAAGCTGTAATACATTTCCGTTTTTTGAATTGTCATTAAAAATAACAGATACCATGTTTTTTCCCGGAACGGCCACAGAAGCTAACCCTGCGTAGTAAGGGAAATTAAAGCTGTTGTCAAAATAACTATGCCCCATACTAAAACTAAGCCCCAGCCCGCCGGAACTACTTCTTCCGGACTGTACAACTTCCGATTGGTTCTTTGGCAATACGTGCAACCAGTTGACGTTTCCTGCAGCATCCATTTTGCTCATCATAATATCACCACAATCATAAACATCATATGTAGTAGATGTGCTCCGTATTGAAGCCCCGATACCAGCACCAGTACTGGTTGTGGAATAGGTAGTGTAGGTGTAGTGATGATATCTTTCTGCAAGAATCACTAAGCCTTTATCATCTGTGTAAACAAAATTTCTCAATCGCATATATTTAGAAAACCCTTCCTCATCTTCCTGTATCTTCTCCAGTTTTTCCCTTTCTTTCTTTTCCTTTTTACTTTCATCATCATCATCAGCGGCATCATCTAACACACTAATCATGGAAGTATTTAATTCCTTCTGACTTGTGCTTATCACTAAACCTGTAGTCGGATCAATGCGTTGTACTAACATGCCATTTATTTCTTTTCCTTTTTTTGTATTACTGTAAAATGCAGCCAATACGATATCCCTGTTTGGTATTTGCGCTACTTTTGTGCTGACCAGCCATCTGGCCTCTATATCAGTATTTATCTCTTTCACAAGGGTTCCCGTATTTGTATAAACCCTGATATTATAGTTTTGAAAAACTAAATTTTTCGTTTTCTTTTTTTTACCTTCTTCATATTCATAAATACGACCTACCATTACAATATTACCATTCAAGGTATAAATTACATCTTCCAACTGAAAAGTTTTAGGATCAAATTCGTTACTGATAGATGCAGTTTTTGCCAAGGGGGTCATTTTACTATCAAATTCTTTTACTTCATAAGTATTTTTTTCTTTTCCCTGGCTGGTGCTTACCACAATCATTTTACTGCTGTCTGCATTACAGCTGGTTTTAAAGTCAAGATTGTCTTTTTTGTCATCTTTTTGCCATGAGGTCAATTCCTTCCAATCGCCCAGCATTTCTCCATCTGCCTTATTTATTTCAGCTGCAAGTAATGTTAGGGTGCGTTCTCTTTTATTATAATCTGAAGCCAAAAGAAAAAGTCTATTTTGAATAAAAAAGAAATCTTCAAATTCTTTGCCTTTAAGTTCCTTATTAAAGTCGCTCTTATACACTTCAGCTAAATTTTTGTCAAGTTTGATAAGGGTTGCAGATTCTCTTGTGGTAGCTGCTATAACAAAGTAACCTTTCAGGGCCCGGTGACCTTCCCTTACAAACACACCAGTGTTATCTGCGTAAATTACTGAGAGGTCCGTACTTCCTTTCCGCATTTTAAATTCATCGCCCCATATTACATTTGCAATTTGTGCCTCTGCTTTTTGAGCAAGTATGAAAATAAATAAGACGGTTAAAAAAATTTTCATAAAAAATAAAATTTGTTTTTGTGAAAAAGGCACAATTTCGTCAAGGGAATTTAAAATAGCGAATATTATTCAATAGAAGTATTTGCCTTCATGGCGTTCCCGATGGCATTATCATATTTATTTTTCCAGTCAGAAATATTTCCCCAATTTTCATTTGCAATACTGATATTTTTTGCTGTTACTTTTCCCAGGCTTGAAAATGCAATACCTGTTTTTTCTAAAACAGAAATAAAATCATTTTCATCCCCTTCTTTTACAGAAACCACTACCCTGCTTTGTGCTTCTCCAAACCAGTAAGCATCCTGGCGCATGGTATCTTCTGTAGAGACCGAAAAACCAAGTTCATTATTAAAACAACTTTCTACCAAAGTAATAAACAAACCACCTTCACTTACATCATGGGCACTTTGCAAAAGATTTGCTCGTATTAATCCCAATACAATTTGTTGCATAGCAAATTCTTCTTCCAGGTCAAAATACGGGCAAGGACTAAATTCTTCTCCAATTATTTTGTGCAGGTATTCTGAAGAATTAATATCATCCCTGCTTTTACCGATCAGGTAAATGACATCATTTTCATTTTTAAAATCCATTGTCATTTTATCAGATACATCTTCCAGTAAACCTACCATGCCTATTGTTGGCGTTGGATACACCGGCCCATCAGGCGATTGGTTATAAAAACTAACATTGCCGCCAGTAACGGGTGTGTCAAATTTCAGGCAGGCTTCACCCATTCCTTTTATAGCATTCGTAAATTGATAGTAAACTTCGGGGTCATAAGGATTACCAAAATTGAGGCAGTTGGTTACTCCAAGAGGTTGCCCGCCGCTGCAAACAATATTACGGGCAGCTTCTGCAACAGCTATCATAGCACCTTTATAGGGATCGGCATATACATAACGGCTGTTACAATCCGTTGTTAATGCCAATGCTTTATTGGTAGGCCTTGCCAATACAATTGCTGCATCGCTTGGCGAATTTGTACTTACTGTACCTGCTCCAACCATACTGTCATATTGATCGTACACCCAACGTTTGCTGGCAATATTGGGCAAGGCAATTAATTGTTCTGCGATTATTTTTAGATCTTTTGGTTCAGCAATTCTGGAAGCATCGAAGCTTTTTATTTTTTCCAGGTACGCTGGTACTTTTACTTGACGATCATATTGCGGTGCACCTCCGCCAAGCACCAATTCTTCGGCTGGCAAAACTGCCTCTTCAATCCCGTTCATATAAAAATGCAATAAGCCATCACCTGTTACTTCGCCAATATGGCTGCATGGAAGATCCCATTTTTGAAAAACATTTATTACTGCCTGTTCTTTCCCTTTTTCCACAACCATCAACATACGTTCCTGGCTTTCGCTAAGCAATAACTCCCAGGCTTTCATATTTGCCTGCCGGGTTGGTACTTTTTCGAGATCTATCCGCATACCCGATTTTCCTTTGGCGCTCATTTCTGCAGTAGAACAAATGATGCCTGCTGCACCCATATCCTGCATACCCACCACAGCCCCTGTTTGTATTACTTCAAGACAGGCTTCTAATAATTTTTTTTCCTGGAAGGGATCGCCAACCTGCACTGCTGGTAAATCTTCTGCACTGTCTGCTGTTATTTCTGCGCTTGCAAATGAGGCCCCACCAATGCCGTCTTTGCCAGTTGCACTACCCACAAAAAAAACAGGGTTTCCTACACCTTCTGCAGTGGCTGACACAGTGGTTCCATTTTTTAAAATACCTACACTCATTGCATTTACCAATGGGTTGGTGTGGTAGCATTCTTCAAAATATATTTCGCCGCCTACTGTAGGCACGCCAAAGCAATTACCATAGTGGCCAATTCCATGAACCACACCCGCCAGTAAATGCTGCGTTTTAGGATCATCTAATTTTCCAAAACGCAAAGAGTTTAGGGAGGCGATAGGTCTTGCACCCATGGTAAAGATATCCCGGTTTATACCGCCAACGCCCGTAGCAGCGCCCTGGAAAGGTTCTATTGCTGAGGGATGATTATGCGATTCTATTTTAAATACCACGCCATACCCATCCCCAATATCCATTAATCCTGCATTTTCTTCGCCTGCTTTCACCAACATTTTTTTGCCATCTCTTGGCAGCGTTTTTAACCATTTAATTGAATTCTTATAACTGCAATGCTCACTCCACATACCACTGAAAGCGCACAACTCAGTAAAGTTGGGTGTACGGTGCAGTTTTTGTTTTATCAGCTCAAATTCTTCTTCTGTTATTCTTAATTGTGCTGCGATAGCGGCTGTTATTTCCATAAACTGAATGCGAGGGCTTTTTTTAAAGTGCAAAGGTACAACGTCAAAAAGTTTAATAGGATAATCAAAAGCAATTATTTTAACTAACTTCCCACAACAAAAAATTGTACAATTGTTTTACCTGCTATTTACTGTTTACCTGGCGGCTGTCTGCTTTTTTATTATACGCATACCCTTTATAAAAAATAGTAACCTAACTACAAAAACGATCTTTTTTTTATTCTTATTAAAAATTACAGCGGGAGTGACTTATGGATTTATTACGCAACGTTTTTATCCGCAAGGAAGTGATGCGTGGACATTAAATGATTATGGAAAAGTAGAATACCAATTGCTGATTTCAGATCCACTTGAATTTTTTACAACTATTTTTCACTCAAATTACGGGGAACATTACGGTAGTTTTTTTGGTTCTGCGGGTTCATACTGGAATGATTTGAGAACCAATATTCTTATAAAGGCTGTCGCTATTTTAGACATTTTCAGTCGGGGCAATTTTTACATTAATAGTTTATTTTTTAATTGTATCGGTTTTTTTGGGCATGTAGCATTTTACAGGATTTTTATAAATATTTATAAAAATAAAAAATGGGTAGTGCTGGCCGGATGTTTCCTTTTGCCTTCTGCATTATATTTTTCTTCGGGCCTTGATAAAGATTGTATAGTATTTGTTGCACTGGGTATATTTTGTTATTGCATATATTTCTCTTTAAAATATAAATTTAATCTTCAAAGCGTTTTAGGCATTATTATATCGCTGATTGCTTTATTGATTATGAGAAATTATGTTGTTATCGTATTGCTGCCTTGTACCATAGCGTGGATATTTTGCAGCAGATATAAAATCGATATTTTGCTAACCTTTTTATGCACATTCCTAATTTCTGTTTTTTCAATTTTGATATTGCAAGGGATATCTCCCTCCTTAAATCCATTAAAAATTATTACGCAAAAACAGCAAGCTTTTTTTGATTTGCCACTGGCTGCATCCCAAATGGCAACCGATACACTCCTCCCAAACACGAAAAGTTTTATGATTAGTATGCCCAATGCAATTAATCATGTGCTTTTAAGGCCATATTTTTGGGAGTTCCAATCCATTTTTTATAAATTAGTTTCATTAGAATATTTGTTTTATATCTTTCTTTTTTTGATAATGATCATGTTTTATCAAAAAATTAAACCTGCTGATCCATTTATTACTTTTTGCATTGTATTATCTGGAGTGCTACTCCTCTTCATCGGCTATATAGTGCCGAATGCAGGTTCTTTAATCAGGTATAAAAGCATGTTTCTGCCGCTATTAATTACTCCAATTGTTTGCTCAATAAATTTTGCTAAAATTTTTAAATCAAAACACATTATTAAATAGAATTATGTAAATTATTTTGGTGCTTTAAGAACAATTAATAATGAATTTTAAAAAATAAATAAATTTTTTTCCAATTATTTTCTTTTTTTTGCAGTACTAAACTAAAAAAAGATGAATTCATTACGCTTTAACGCACTTTCAAATCTGGCTAATCTTCAGAAACCTGTAAAGTTTGACACCGCTTCAAGAATCACCGGTATATTTAATGAAAACGTTTTTACCTTAAAAACGGCACGCCACTATTTAAGTGATGATGCTTATAAGAGCCTTTTGTCCTCTACCCGTGGAGGAAAAAAAATAGATCGTGCAATGGGAAACCATATCGCCAACGGTTTAAGGGCCTGGGCCGAAAGTAAAGGGGTAACTCATTTTACTCATTGGTTTCAACCTCTTACAGGATTATCCGCTGAAAAACACGATTCCTTTTTCACCCTAAAAGGTGATGGTACGCCAATTGAAGAATTTGAAGGTGCAGCACTTATACAACAAGAACCCGATGCCTCATCTTTCCCGAGTGGTGGCTTAAGAGCTACTTTTGAAGCCAGGGGGTATACTGCATGGGATCCATCTTCGCCTGCTTTTATAATGGAAATTGGGGAAGGCAAGACTTTATGTATCCCAACGATATTTGTTTCCTACACGGGCGAATCTTTAGACACTAAAACTCCATTGATAAAAGCCCTGGTTGCTTTAGATAAAGCAGCAGTAGATGTTTGCCAGTATTTTGATAAAAACATTTCGAAAGTTACAGCTACACTTGGCTGGGAGCAGGAATATTTTGTGGTGGATGCCGGCTTGGCGAATGCAAGGCCCGACCTTATCTTAACGGGCAGAACTGTGTTTGGGCATGCCCCCGCAAAAGGACAGCAATTAGAAGATCATTATTTTGGTGCCATTCCCGAGCGTGTTTACGCCTTCATGAGAGATTTTGAACAAGAGTCTTATAAATTAGGAATTCCGTTACGGACACGCCATAACGAAGTGGCCCCGGCACAGTTTGAGTGTGCACCAATATTTGAAGAAGCAAACCTGGCAGTAGATCATAATACTTTACTGATGGATGTTATGAGCCGGGTGGCCAAACGCCATAACCTTAAAGTATTACTTCATGAAAAGCCTTTTGCGGGCATCAACGGCAGTGGTAAGCATAACAACTGGAGCATGAGCACTGATACCGGGGTAAATCTTTTAGCCCCGGGCAAAACACCCAAAACCAACCTGATGTTCCTTACTTTTTTTGTGAACATCATTAAAGCTGTACATGATTATTCAGATCTTTTGAGGGCCTCAATTGCCAGTGCAGGTAATGATCATAGGTTAGGTGCTAATGAAGCACCACCTGCCATTATTTCTATTTTCATTGGTAAATATCTTACAGACGTTTTAGCCCAGGTAGAAAAAAGAGTGGATGGCAATTTTGATGAGACTGATGAAGCTATTTTAAAATTGGATATTCATAAAAGCATCCCGGAACTGATGCTGGATAATACAGACAGAAACCGTACTTCTCCATTTGCATTCACCGGCAATAAATTTGAATTCAGAGCAGTGGGTTCTGCTGCAAACTGTGCCGGCGCAATGACAATCATCAACGGTATAATGGCAGAAACACTTAAGAATTTTAAAACAGAAGTGGATAGCCTTATTGAAAAAGGAGAAAAGAGAGAAGTTGCCATAATGCAGGTAATTCAAAAATATATTGTGGACAGTAAAGCAGTATTATTTGAAGGGGATGGTTATAGTGAAGAATGGGAAAAAGAAGCAAATAAAAGAGGCCTGCCCAATGTAAAAACAACCCCGCTTGCATTGGATGCATTTGTTACAAAAAAAGCAAAAGCCCTATTTGAGGACAATGATATTTATAATCATCTTGAGCTTGAAGCCAGGCATGAAATAATGCTGGAAGAATATGTAAAGCGGGTACAGATAGAAGCAAGGGTTATGGGTGATCTGGCTTCTACTTTAATTATTCCTGCGGCAATAAAGTATCAAAACGTTCTATTGCAAAATATAAACGGTTTAAAAGAAGCAGGGCTTGCAGAATCAGCTTTCGCAAGTCAAAAATTAATTGCTACTGAAATCAGTGAGCACATAAATACTATTAGTGATAATGTTGCAAAAATGATTGAAGCAAGAAAAAAAGCTAATGACATTGTTGGCTCCAAAGAAAAAGCAATTGCCTATTGTGATGATGTAAAAGGTAATTACTTTGATTTGATCAGGTATCATGTAGATAAGCTGGAATTAATGGTTGATGATGCTTACTGGGCATTACCAAAATACAGGGAGATATTATTTCTGAGATAGAATTTAAATCCAAAAAATTAAAACCTCACAATATGTGAGGTTTTTTTTGTTTTCATCATTAAACTACCTTGCTAAAATTATATCTATTCAAAAAAATAATTATGAAAAATATTGTTTGCCTTTTCATTCTTTCTTTTGCAATAAACGCTGGTTTTGCACAGGTACAAAGGAAAGTGGTTAAAAAAAATTCTATTGACTCTACAACTTCTGCATCACAAAATACCAAAGCAGCAAAGAGACCAACACTTAAAGAGCTAAATCTAACTAAAGAACAACGGGGCAAATTAAAAGAAATTGGCCGGCAAAATAAAGCTGAAAAAAATGAAATAGAAAATAACGAGACATTATCTCCGGGGCAAAAAGAAGAAAAAGTAAGGGCGCTAAAAAAAGAACATGCTGGTAAAGTAAAAAATCTCTTAAACGATGAGCAGAAAGCAAAGTTCATCCAAATGCGGCGGAATAAAAGGAACAACAGGTAAGCAATCTTTTAAATTAATTAACGTAAGGTTGTTTATTTTTAGAAGATGAAAAAAAACCTACCTCTGTTGTTTCTTGTTTTTACAGCACTTTCCTTTTCCAGCAATGGACAAAGCACTTCCGCAGAAAATAATGTGGTAGATGAATATGTAAAAACTTTAGGCCCCCTCGATAATCTCAATGTAGCTACTATAGCAGATACCATTTCCCGTAAGTTCGATGATAAAAAAGATAAGGTAAGGGCTATATTTTACTGGCTCACAAATAATATTTCATGGGATTTAAAAGCAATGAAAGCGAATGATCCAAAAAATAATGATCCGGTAAAAGTGATACAATACAGAAAAGCTACCCCACTTGGCTATTCATTACTTTTGCAGGAGATGTGTAGCTTGGCAAATATCAGGTGCCTTTCGGTTGATGGTTATATTAAAAATTTTCCTGAAGATATTAATAATAAACCTGATGAAATTAATCACTCCTGGAATGTGGTACAGCTTGGGCAAAGCCCGGAACAATGGTTTTATATTGATGCGGCCAAAGCAAGTGGCTACGCCGATAAAAAAATGAGCATCTTTACGAAACACTTTACAAGCGAATACTTTTTTGCAGACAGAACGTTGTTTAATTTAGACCATTATCCCAATAACGGTGCATGGCAACTCGGCGGAGGTCCCAAAAATATTAAAGAGTTTTTTGCACTTCCGGTAATATCGGATGCCGCCTATGAATATGGCTTAAAAAAACTACAGCCTGCAACTGGATATTTAAAAAGTAAAACTGATAAGGCAGTTATTTTCAGCTACACCTATAATGGTAAAGGTCTATCCAGTGTTGTATTGGTTATCGGCGATGAAAAAAAAGGTGCCAAATCAGAACCTATGAATTTTTCTGCAACCGGTAGCATATTAACTTTCAGTTACCAGTTTAAAAAAGAAGATGAGTACCCGGTAAAAGTTATGATTGATGGAAAAGAATTTGTGTCTTACTATATAGAATCTTCAGAATAATTTTACTCCTTATTTTTTTGTGACCGCAACATTTCCCCGTAATTCATTTTTTGAGCAAGCGTGTTTATGGCAAGGGCAATTCTTTTTGTTTTAGTAGCATCTGTTTTTGCACTTTCTATCCAATTAGAATAATACTGGCGGTGAGACATGGGCATTTTATTAAACTGCTCCATTGCTGCGGGTTCATCATTAAGGCAGGTAATAAAAGTTGGGGAGATTTTTAAAACACTTTTATCTATCTCTATTTCCAAATGTACACTTGCACCTTTCTGTTTCCTGATTGCTTTACGCATCCCAGCATTTACAGCCATTATAAAATTACCTTCACCCATGGGCACTAAGGCCACCCTGCTTATTGTGTGCTGATCTATTACGCCTTTTACCCTGAACGATTTTTTATTTCCCGGCAAAAGTTGCTCAGTCACTTTCTTTGGTATTTCAATATAAGTCCAGCCGGTTTTTTCTCCATGCGATACAAATTTTTTCAGCGCAGCAGTAAAACTAATTTTCATAAAAAAAATTTTAATAAAATTAAATAATACTACCCAGGTTTTTACAAAGAAAAAGCTCCCCAAATTGGAGAGCCTACATACTTTATAAACTGTATTTACTTTTTACTTTTTATTTTAAAACCTTATGCCGCTTTCTGTTTTACAGGAGTTTTTTTCTTTACTTTTTTCAAAGCAGATTCTATTTCTTTCTTTATTTCTTCGTAAGTAGGCTTTGCAACTTTTTCGCCATTTACAAAAAAAGTAGGCACATCTTTAACGCCACGGTTTAAACCTTCTCTCAAATCACCCTGCACTTGCCAACCATAAGTTGCATTTACAAGTTCATCAAGAAAACGTTTGTTATTTACGCCTGCTTCTTTAGAATGTAATTTCAGACTGGTAGTTCCTAAATTTTTTCGGTTTGCAAATAAAATATTATGCATCTCCCAAAACTTTCCTTCCTGTGCCGTAGCCACTGCTGCTTCACCCGCCTTAAGGCTTCGCTGGTGAATATTAGTCAACGGAAAATGCCTGAAATTGAATCTTATCCTGCCATCATATTCATCCAGTAATTTCTTTACAATTTCATTTGCCTTTGCACAGACTTCACTCTCGTATTCGCCAAACTCTTCTAAGGTAACTTCTGCTTTAGGATTGCCTACAAAAACGTCTTTGGGTTCAATTATTTCAACCACTTCTTTCTTAAATGCCATATATATAATTTCCTTTTACTTAATTAATTGCATGTAAAATATACTTTTTACAATAGTGTAACGTATATTAATTTTTACCAACTTGTTTTTTAAAATCGGTTGAAGGTAGTGTTTTTTAAAATGTTTAAACAGCGACCCTGTAAAATTTCCTTTAAACGCTAATTTAATAGCTGAAGATCAATAGATTACTAAAATGTTAAGATTGTTAACAGGCTCTTTTATCCTTCTACCATTCATTTCTGAAAACCACAGTGCCATCAAACACATCTACTAAAACAGGTTTTTGCTTATCAATATCACCCGCTAAAATCCGCTTGCTTAATTTATTTACAATTTCCTTTTGTATCAATCGTTTCAGCGGCCTGGCGCCAAATTGAGGATCGTATCCATTCTCTGCAAGATAATCCAGCGCATAATCATTAAACTGCAAATCAATTCCATTGGTGGCAACTAATTTCTTTAATCCTTCTAACTGAATATTGATAATACCTCTGATTTCTTTTTTCATCAGCGGCTGAAACATAATTATTTCGTCAATACGATTTAAAAATTCCGGGCGAATGATTTGCTTGAGCAGATTAACTACTTCCACTTTTGTCCTTTCAACAATTTCAGCTTTATTCTTTTCTGTAACTGCTTCAAAATTATCCTGTATCACCTGGCTGCCCATATTACTGGTCATTATGATGATAGTATTCTTAAAATTTACCAGTCTGCCTTTATTATCTGTCAGCCTGCCATCATCTAAAACCTGCAATAAAATATTATATACATCAGGATGCGCTTTTTCAATTTCATCAAGCAGCACCACGGAGTAAGGTTTACGCCTAACCGCTTCCGTTAGCTGACCACCTTCATCATAGCCAACATAACCCGGAGGTGCACCTATCAGCCTGCTTACAGAATGTTTTTCCTGGTATTCGCTCATATCTATCCGGGTCATCATACTATCATCATCAAATAAATACTCAGCAAGAGCCTTTGCCAGTTCTGTTTTACCTACACCGGTAGTGCCAAGAAAAATAAAAGAACCAATCGGCTTTTTTGCATCCTGTAAACCTGCACGGCTGCGGCGTATTGCATCGGCTACTGCTTCAATTGCTTCATCCTGTCCTACGACTCTTTTGTGTAATTCATCTTCAAGATTTAATAATTTTTCCCTTTCACTTTGCAGCATT
>JBDUCK010000285.1:0-4612 GCA_040003485.1 Ferruginibacter sp.
GATTCGTATTGTAAAGCTTTTTGTATAGCATCTGCAACAAGGCTTCTGTCTTTTTCAATCATCACTTCTATTGCCAGTGAAAGGTCAATCTCCGCTTCATGCGGCAGGCCAAACCAATCTTTAAGCCGGTTATTGCCGGTAAATTTATTTGTTAGCGGATTATATTCCCAGGTACCTAATTCTGTTGCTTCAATAGCGAAATTAAGTTGGTCATTGCTTTCCGCTAATTTTTTAAAATTATTTACTTTTTCAGTGGTTTCAATTACGGTAACCAGCACGCCACCTACTTCACCATCTTCTAACCGGATAGGACTGTAAGAGAAATCAAAAACGCATTCTTCTAAAAATCCATTCCTGTCTAATTGCAAAATAAAATCGGGAAAGCCAACCGGTGTACCTTCCATCACTCCCGCAAACATTGGCCCGATGGTAGGCCATATTTCAGCAAAAGTTTGGCGTGTGCCAATGCCTAATGCCTGGGGATGTTTGGAAGCGCCAAGAATTGGGCGGTAACCATCATTGTACAATTGAATATAATCGTTGCCCCAGGCTATGTACATGCCAAAAGGAGAATCGAGCATAATACTTACTGCGATCCGCAAACTTTGTGGCCAGGTATCAGGACTGCCAAGAGCAGTTTTTGACCAATCAAATGAACGGATAAATTCACCCATTTGGCCACCGCCATTAAGAAAAACAGGTATTATTTTTTCTTTCACCCTTATGATTTACAGTGAATAAAGTGAGCAGCAGTTTCAGGCTGTAAAAAAGTAAATTATTCTGAAAAGCACAAAACAATTCTTAAATTATTGGTTGTTATAGCGGTGAATGTACGGGTAAAGAATGTAAGTATCTGGAATGCTTTTCCTTTTTCTTTCTTGCTGTTCCTGGAATAATCCGCTCAGGTATTTCGGTAAGGTTACTTTCTCTTTCAATGTTTAAAAACTGCACACGCACATAAGTCATTTCGGCATCTACTTTTGTGTCTCAGGCTGAGACACTCTTATATACAAAAATCAGGTTATGGGCAGATGAAGAGGGTTTTGATGTGCCTGGTTTGCAGGTAATTTTATTTTTCAGCCTTGGCTTCATTCGCTTTAATCTTGGTCAGTTAAAAAAGAACATATAAAAGTTATCCGCTGGAAATAAAATTAGCCTCAATTTTTTGGAAAGAAAACAATTTTTTATTTTTTTTGAACACCTGAATAGTTGAGAAAATGTAAACTATAATTCACTTTTTTAGTGGATTACCCGGCTATCAAGTGTCCATTTTGTTTAGTGTAAAAAAGTATAACGGTTATGACAATGCAATTGGCTTGGCCTGTCAAGCCAGGAAAATTTTCCCAAATTTGCTTACACCCGTTCAATTTTTCTAACCGCTTAACCCCTTCTTAATTCATTCTCCACTTTTTAAGCCCTTAGCCCTTACTTCTGGTACATAGTTTGATTTAAAAAAATATTTCCCTTCATTTCTAAAATTCACCCCGTGGGACATTAAAAGAATCAAGCATCGAAGTACAATACAAAGTCAAAAACATTCTCTATAATTGAAATCAATTATGGTTAACATGAACTAAAAGATCTTATAGAAGAAGTCAGGCGGGAGGTTTAAGAGAAGATGAATTTTGTTATAACACATCAAGTCTTATAGCATTTATAAAATCTTTACTTTATTAAAATAATATATAAATAATGGATGCAAAGACTCAGGAAAATTCGCATATTAGTATCAGTCAGCCTGAACAACGATTTAAATCTATTATTGACAATTTGCCTCATATGGTTTGGGAAATTGAACCTGATGGAGTCATATCCTATATAAATAAACAATGGGTGAAATGGAGTGGTCTTACGCTGGCAGAAATAAAGGCCGGTGGCTGGGGCGACTTATTCCACCCGGAAGATGCTTTAAAGATCGCAAAAGACTGGCAGGAAGCATTCCTTAATAAAAATGAATTTACAGGCGAATACCGGATTGTGAAATCTGATGGTGGATATGCGTGGTTTTTATTTAATACTGTTCCCATTAGGGATTCTGCCGGCGAAATAATAAAATGGAGTGGCACAGCAACAAATATTGACAAACACAGAACAGCGGTATCGGTTTTGAAAGAAAGTGAAAATAAATTCAGGCAACTAGCAGATATTATGCCCCAACAGGTCTGGACTGCAAGTGCTGATGGAGAACTTGACTATGTGAATCAGGTTGCGGTGGATTATTTTGGCGAAACAGAGGATAAAATTGTGGGCGCAGGCTGGCAATCTGTTATCCATCCTGAAGATATTGACCATGTAATCAATAGCTGGGTTAAATCATTGGCAAACCTCGAACCATACCAGGTAGAATTTAGACTGAAAGCTAAAGATGGCACATTCAAATGGCATCTTGCCAGGGCAAGTTGTTTTCAAAATGAGGAAAAAAAAGTACGCTGGATTGGAACCAATACTGATATTGAAGTCCACAAATCCAATGAACAAAAGAAAGATGTGTTTTTCAGCATGGCTTCGCACGAGTTAAAAACTCCTGTAACCAGCATCAAGGGATATGCATACATTTTGGGAACCATGCTGGAAGGCGAAACTAATGCAGAGGCTGCAGCAATCGTAAAAAGAATGGATACCCAAATAACTAAACTGACCCGTTTAATAGGTGATCTTTTAAACGCTTCTAAAATTGAATCACAGCAGTTACAATTAGCTTTGCGGGAATTTAATTTTAAAGACCTGGTAGAAGAATGCGTTTCGGGCGCCCAACTCAGGTCTCCAGGTCATAAAATCATTCTCGAGACCAATGAAGATATTATATATAATGGTGACCCCTTGCGACTGGAACAGGTATTTGATAATTTTTTAAATAATGCTGTTAAATATTCTCCGGAGGGCAAACGGGTAGTTGTCCGGTACTGGATTCAGGGAAACAATATTGTTGTCTCCGTTGAGGATTTTGGGATTGGCATAGAAAAAGACAATATAAATAAAATATTTGACCGGTTTTACCGTATCGATAATACCTCGATGAAATTCCAGGGCCTTGGGCTGGGCCTTTACATCTCTTCTGAAATAATTAAAGCACACCAGGGTAGTTTTTGGCTGGAAAGTGAACTCGGAAAAGGAACCGTTTTTTATTTCCTCCTGCCCTTAAACAACAATACCCTGGAAATGGAAATTAATACTGATAATCAAACCTATTATTTTACACCCCAGTATCATATAAAATATAATAAAGAGGACCATTGGCTTGAAGTGGACTGGATTGGATTTCATAATTTTGACTCCGTGAAAAGTGGTTGCCTGCAGACGCTTGAACTTTTAAAGAAAAATAATTGTACCAAAGTATTGAACGATAACACTAACGTTTTGGGCAATTGGTCAGAAGCCGTAGACTGGGGCGCCGGAGTATGGTTTCCAGCCATGCAGCAGGCAGGTCTTCAATTTTTCGCCTGGATTTATTCTCCCAGTACTTTTAGCCGGCTTGCAGCTCATAAGAGTTTAGATGTTATGGTAGGAACGATAACAACCCAATTTTTTACGGGGCTTCAGGAAGGAAAACAATGGCTTAAAAATAGCAGCGCAAAGATTCCCGGTTAAGAGGAATATATTTTTGATAATTTGCTAACATACTTTAGTGGCTTGACGTTTGTTTTTATTCCGGTTAAACTATTTTACATAAAATATTTAAAAGGGAAACTATAATATTAGAGGACCATATAAAGACAGCATCATACAATATAAAATGAGCCGCGGTACAGAGGCTGGGATTATAGGGGAAGAACTTTGCAGAACATCGAAGCTTGCGAAATTGTTAACGATTAATCAATCACTATGAATAAATTAAATACGCCCGACGGCAGGAATAATTTACAGAACTCATTAATAAGTTGACCATGGCAAAACGTTTTTACTTCAATGCTATAGTAATAGTATCCTTTCTTTTTTGTCTCACCCCACAGAGAGCAAAAGCCTGGGGGCCCGAAGGCCATGCAATAGTTGGAAGAATAGCAATGCGTTTTATTACGCCGGAAGTCAGGAAAAATATATTATCGCTTCTTGCTGGTATGAGCATAGATACTGCTGCTAACTGGATGGATATAATGAAATCAAACCCAGACTATGATTTTATGAGATCCTGGCATTATATTGATTATGCAAAAGACAAATCCTACCAATCCTCCAACGACGAAAACCTCCTGAACAGGCTCCTCATTACCTTTAATGAACTACAACATAAAAATACTTTATGTACAGAACAGGTAAAAACTGATTTATTGATCCTGCTTCATTTGGTGGGTGATTTACACATGCCATTGCATACCGGCTATGACGATGATCTGGGCGGCAATAAGCGAATTGTCCAATATGATACTATGAAGACGCACAACCTTCACAGGTTTTGGGATGAAGACATTATCCGGCTTACAAATATTACGGATGAAAGCAGCTTAAAATTATCCGGTACTTCTATAGATACTACAACAAAAATTGATTTTGTTAGCTGGATGAACGAGAGCCGGAGTTTGTTACCACAGGTTTATGATTTTTCCGGGTTCATCCTCAGCGAAACTTACTTACAAAAGAATAAACTTATAGTGGAGCGGCAGCTGTTATTTGCCGG
>JBDUCK010000286.1:0-4612 GCA_040003485.1 Ferruginibacter sp.
ATACAAAATATAGTTTTGTAAATTTATTTAACTGGTATACATGTTTCAATAATGTATTGGGGTGGCTTACCTGTTGCAGCACTTCTCTCTCCTGAAGATTGCTTAATTCAGCACGCTGGCATCTTTTTCTATTTTAATAGACTTCTCTTCTTTAATTTTAGCCCATCCTCCGGCTATATTTCTTAAATTATTAAGTCCCTGCTTTTTTAATAGTGAGCAGGCAATTACACTGCGGTAACCGCCGCCGCAATGAATGTATAAAGTCTGGGTTTCTTCAAAACCCGCTATCAGGGCCACATCTGTCATATCAGCCAATGGCATATTGATGGCGGTTTTTACGTGCCCGTCTGCAAATTCAATTTCTTTTCTTACATCTACCACCTGTAAATTGGGATCAAACGGCATGTCCATGGCAAGTTCATCAGCTTCTACGGATATGATCATATCAACTTTTTCACCTGCCTTCTGCCAAGCTTCAAATCCACCATTCAGATAACCCTCAATGGTTGCAAAACCAACCCGGGCCAACCTGATAACGGTTTCTTCTTCTTTATTTTTTTCCGTTACCAATATCAGGGGTTTATCAAAAGGTAACAGGCTGCCGGCCCATTCTGCAAAACGTCCTTCAAGTCCGATAAAAATGCTGCCTGGTATAAATCCCTCTGTAAAAATATCAGCAGATCTTGTGTCTATTAGTACAGCATTTTCGTTCATTTTAATTTTAAATGCTGGTACTGTTAAAGGAGTTAATCCTTTCGCTTTTATTTCATCCAGGCTGTTGTAACCTTCTTTATTTATTTTTGCATTGATGGAAAAATATTTGGGTGCATCTTCCAGCCCATCGGTTATAGCAGCTATAAATGCTTCTTTTGTTTGCGGTTGTAATGCATAGTTATTTATGCGTTCTTCTCCAATGGTGCTAAAAGTATCTGGCCCAAGATTTTTACCACAACTGCTGCCGGCACCATGCGCAGGATACACCAATACATCATCCGCCAGTGGAAGAATTTTTTGTTGAATGGTATCGTACATGATGCCTGCAAGTTCTTCCTTACTCATATCGCCGCTGCTCAGGTCTGGCCTGCCTACGTCACCTACAAAGAGCGTATCGCCGGTAAAAATGGCGTGGTCTTTTCCTTGTTCGTCTTTCAGCAAATAGCAACTGCTTTCTACAGTGTGGCCAGGTGTATGGAGTACTTTGAAACTAATGTCACCTAAACTGAAAACTTCTCCATCCTTAGCTATCCGAACTGGAAAACCGGTTACAGTACTTGGTCCGTAAACAATTGGCACTCCGGTTTTTTCACTCAGGTCAATGTGTCCGCTGACAAAGTCGGCATGAAAATGAGTTTCAAAAATATATTTTATCACAGCATTTCTTTCGGCTGCCAGCAGGATATATTGATCCGTATCTCTGAGCGGATCAATGATAACAGCTTCACCATTGCTTTCGATATAATAAGCCGCTTCGCTTATGCAGTCCGTATATAGTTGTTTAATGTACATAAAAAATAGTCAGTTTTTATTTTGTGTTTTATTCAAATTTTAAAAGAGAAAAAAAACCGTTAGCCAATTAATGCCTGTTAGTATTCTAAATCATTAATCAGTAAAGTAGCATCCAACAGTGCATATTTTTTACCGCCGCAAAGATAAAAAACAAAAAGCGGATGCTATTGTTAGCATCCGCTTTTAACTAATAATTTATTTAAAACTATGCCACCAATTCATTAACAAAATTGCTGATCTCATCAATTCTTTTGTGATTGATGATGTAGTAAATAAATTTGCCATCACGTTGTGTACTAACAACACCTGCTTTGCGTAAAATGGCCAAATGCTGTGATGCAACAGATTGTTCTAACCGCAAACGAACATAGATTTCTGTTACTGTAATTTTCTTTTCTTCTTCAATCAGCTTAAGTAATTGCTGACGTAGCTTGTGGTTAAGTGCTCTTAAAATAAGTGCTGCTTTTTTTACACTGTAGTAATCGATCTTAATCGTACTCATTGTAGTAGTGTGTTGTAATGTTGGTGCTTGCTCCAATGTAGCAGTGGCCGTGTCATTTGTCATAGAAATTAAATTTAAAATGTTCTTATATACAATGTAAAGATACAAACCATTTAATATTTATTAAAATCCTTATTGGATAAATTTAGATTTTAACAACTATATGACCTGAATTTTTTGCTACGTAGGGTTGTTATAAAATTCTTTTAAATACATAGGTTCTGCATATGCCATATCTGCAAATTCATTATTCAGGTATTTACCGTGGGATAATTCGCTCATATACAATGCGTTGTTTTTGGGTTCAAAAAAAAGAGCGTTTTCATGCACCACTATTTTTTGCCATTTGGGTGAACCGTTTCCAAAAAAACAGACTTTATTTTTTAACAGTTGATTAGCAAAACTATTTTCCTCAATAATTATTGCGCAGGGTTGTAATACAGGAGCAAAAAATTTATCATATACGGCTGTAAATACTTCCATTCTTCTTGCATCAATCATTGGGCAATATAAAAAAGGAGTATTTGCTTCACCTTCAGCAAATTGTTTAATTGCCTGATAAGCCATCAAATCCAAAGTTCCAATGGCTATTAAGGGCTTATCAAGTGCATAACACAAACCTTTGGCTGTGGCCATAGCTACCCTTAAACCTGTATAGCTGCCTGGTCCCGCTATTACCGCAACTGCATCCAATTCCTGTAAACAAATGCCTGCGTTTTTTGCAATCAGTTGAATGGCCGGTTGCAAAAAAGTACCATGCTCTTTTTGGTCATTATTAACAGCTTCCTGTAAAATTATTCCATCTTTCGCAATGCTTATGGTGGCTTTTTCTACGGCAGTATCAATATTTAATAATAAACCCATCTGCTTGTTTTTTGATTTAAAAAATAGCCCCTGCATGTATTGTTCTGGCAGAAATTTATTTTTTATGGTAACCTAAAAGTATTTGACGGCCAGCTTGCAGTATTAAAGTGAACACAAGGCAATTGGTTGTCAATTTTTACAAAAATACGTTGTTGATAAAAGATATATTTGCATTTCTTAAAGAAAATCATGACCAAGCAGATTATTAACACCAGCAATGCTCCGGCTCCGATAGGGCCTTATAATCAGGCCATTAAAAGTGGCAATTTTTTATTTGTTTCCGGGCAGGTAGCCCTAAAGCCCGGCACCAATGAGTTTGCCAATACAGATATCATTGAAGAAACGCACTAGGTACTGCAAAACCTGAAAGCGATACTGGCAGAAGCCGGAATGGATTTCAGCAATATTGTAAAGACTACCATTTTTTTAAGTGATATGGAATTATTTAGCAGGGTAAATGAAATTTATGCTAAATATTTTGAGGGTGATTTTCCTGCGAGAGAAACAGTGGCCGTAAAAGGCTTACCTAAAAATGCCAATGTTGAAATAAGTGTAATTGCGGCGGCCTAAAAAACTTTTTACACAGCAAGAGCTTGACTATAACAAGTAGAAGACTTTTAATTGATAACGCTAATTACCCGTTTTGTTTCACATGCCCGATTTGTAATTAATCACCTCGAAAGTACGGGGTGAAATAACCGCATTTAATTTATCAAAAATTTTACTTAAATAAATAGATATGCGTCTTAATAAAAATAGATTTTAGGACTGTATCTCAAAGAATTTTACTTTTCTTAATTGAACTTACTATTTGAATAAATGACATGAGCATTACAAAACCCCTGGTAGTTATTACTGCTAAAACACCTGATTTTTTAGCGGCTACTTTGCAAAAAAAAGGATACGAGGTATTATACTTTCCTGAAATTAATTACAGTGAGCTGGCCGAATTAATAAATAAAGTACATGGCTTAATTGTTACAACCCGTTTAAAAATAGATGAGACAATATTAAACAATGCTGTCAATCTAAAATGGATCGGCCGCTTAGGTAGTGGTATGGAATTGATTGATGTACCCTTTGCTGAAAGTAAAGGCATTAAATGTGTGAGCAGTCCGGAAGGCAACCGTAATGCGGTGGCTGAACATGTTATTGGGTTACTCTTGAACCTGATGAATAATATTACCAGAAGCTTTGAAGAAGTAAAAAATGGAAAATGGATTCGGGAGGCAAATCGTGGCATAGAGTTAACAGGCAAAACCGTGGGTATTATCGGTTTTGGCAATACCGGCGGAGCTTTAGCAAAATTACTGGCAGCATTTGATGTTACCGTATTGGCATATGATAAGTACAAATTTGGTTTCGGGGGGGGGTATATAAAAGAAGCCAGCATGGAACAAATTTGCCGCTACGCCAGTGCCATTAGTTTTCATGTTCCATTAACGGACGAAACAAAATACATGGCCAACGATGATTTTTTTAATGCCCTTAAAGAAAAACCTTTCTTTATTAATGCGTGCAGGGGAGGCGTAACAGATACTTCGGCATTAATAAAGGCGCTTGAGCAAAATAAAATTGCAGAGAGAAACCTGAAAAAGTCGCTTCTTGCAGGTAAATGTTAATATTTATTTTTATATCATTTCAGTGTTGACTTTCTAATTTTTAAGCTGCAGCAGCAAACACAAGCAACTCTTCAAACGAAGTTGACACCACCAGCACTACCACCACTACTGCGCCAAT
>JBDUCK010000287.1:0-4605 GCA_040003485.1 Ferruginibacter sp.
CGGCGAAAAGCTTTTGTAGCGGCATCTGAATTTCTAATATCATACCCAATAATTTTAAGGGCATAAGTAACATTAAAATTATCCGGCACAGCTACGCCGGTTGTATCTGCATACCAAAGGCCGTAACCCTTATCAGCAAGGCGTTTCCACGGGAAATTTACATTAGGATCGTTTTTTCTTACCGGGGCAATATCTGCATGGCCAATAAAATTGGCAGCAGGAATATTGTAACTCTTTTTAAGTGTATCCAGTAGCCCAAGCAAAGTATTTAATTGTGCTTCCGTAAAATTTTCAGTACCATCATTATCTATTTCTATTCCTATAGAAGACGAGTTAATGTCTGTATTACTTCCCCACATTGCAATGCCTGCTTGCCAGGCACGTAAGTAATCACTAAGCATATGATGCAGGGTACCATCTTTACAAATTACATAATGTGCGCTTACCTGGGTCTGCTCAGTTGTAAAAGTTTTTAAGGTTTGTTCACAACTGTTTTGTGCCGTGTGGTGTATAATAACCATGTTGGGTTTTCTCATTCCAAAATTGATAGTTCCAACCCAGGCAACAGTTTTCAATGAATCTGCAGTAACAGTAACAGTAGGTTCTTCTTTTAAAGTTTTTGCAAATGCGGCAGCCTTTTTACGGTATACTTTGTTTGTACCTGCATACGGTTTTGGAGTGCAGGAATTAAAAAAAATAAATACTGGAAGGATTATAAAAAGCTGGTAATTTTTCATTAAAAGATATACAATAATGGCAGTATAATTATTTGCAAACTGTTTTCACAAAAGTATGTCTGTCTTCAAAATGTAATGCAGCCGGATATTTAAAAAATACTGAGTCGCCTTTCATTTCTACATCCCCATAAGCTTCTGCCAAAGAAGTGCCGGTAATCTTAAAAACAATTTCTCTCACAGATAATTGTCCTTCAGACATAAAATTGTACCAGCCTTTCAATTTGCCCTTCTCAGCTTTAAGTGTTACGCTACCCCGGTTACTGTCTTTCTCAAAACGGTTATAAGATAAATGCCCACTTAAATAAGAGGCACTATCATCCAGGTGCATGTAAGCAGTATCTTTTTCAATAGTCATCATATAACACCCGGTATAGCTGGCAGTGTTAGCCATAGCTACAGTGTCTTTTGCAGGAATGATCAACTCTTCCTTTTTTTCACTTGCTTTATTTTCACATGCAGCTAACAGGCATAAAGCAAAAATGGGTACTGATAATCTTTTCATGATATTATTTTAATATGCCAAATATAACTAAGTTATATAAGAGCGGCACAGGCTTTGAAGTTGTTATTATGATCAACTTAAAAATTTTATTATGAATGAAGATAAAAAAACAACGCCAGTAAATGAGGCCGATATCACACCAGTAGAAAGATCTGTTTTAGAAGATTCATTTTCTATTGGCGATTCCAGGGAAGAAGATCAGTTAAAAAGATCGGAGTTGGATACAACAGATGACGACGGTACGCCGCTAAATGAAGAAAGCTCAGGTACTGATCTGAGTGGCGAAGACCTGGATATTCCGGGTGCTGAAGCCGATGATGCAGATGAAGAAATTGGGGAAGAAGATGAAGAAAATAACGGGTATAGCCAGGCAAATACCGAGTAAAAATATAGCAACCGACCACCGACTGCCGACAGTATATATTAGGAGCCGTTTATCTGTGGTCGGTTGTCCGTGGTCGGTAGTCAATATTCGCTAACTCATCTTGCTGGCAGGTGTTGTAAACGCCCCTGTGGTAAGGTGTTTGCCTTCTGAAATCTCCTCTAACATTTTTTTATTAAAAGCTTCCAGGTCTGCAGGGCTGCGGCTGGTGACAAGTCCGTTATCTACCACTACTTCTTTATCCTGCCATAATGCGCCCGCATTTTTTAGATCTGTTTTAATGGATGGAAAAGAAGTCATTTCCCTGCCGGTAAGCATGCCGGTTTCTATTAATAATTGTGGCGCATGGCAGATAGCTGCTACCGGTTTACCAGCTTCTAAAAAATGTTCCGCAAAACTTACATATTCCTTGTGCCTGCGCATCTGATCAGGGTTTATCACCCCGCCGGGAATCATCAATGCATCATAATTTTCTGCAACCGCAACCCCAAGATTTACATCCACCTCCAGTTCAATGCTCCAATGATCGTGATCCCAGCCTTTTACTTTCGGTTGCATAGATACTATATGCACTGTAGCACCTGCATCTTCAAGAGCCTGTTTAGGGCTCGTAAGTTCTATTTCTTCAAAACCATTATCTGTGAGAATAGCTACTTTTTTATTTTGCAATGTTGTCATAAAAATATTTTAAGTATGTAGGTTATAATAACTATCAATCAATTTTTATTCCATTTCATTTAAAGGAATATGCAGGTTATAAAAGATTTTTTATTCAACCTGGGGACATTGTAAATTTAACTTCTGTTGAGAATATTACCCAATAAGCATGGCGATGTAAGCACTGCAATCTTTATGAGAGGTCGTGTTTTTATTTAAAATCAATAAAAATAAAACTCCTCAGGGCTTGCATTTTAAAATTATTGTTTCTACATTGATGCACCGATTTTAAAAGGCTTTGCCATCCCCGCTTTTTAACCATTATCCCCCAATTTATTTAATTCATTAAAACAATTTTTTCATGAAAAAATTATTTTTTAGTCGCCTGTGTTGCAATTGCGGCAAGCTGTAGTCCTGGTGAGCCAAAAAAAGATGTGGCTTTACCTGACTCTAAAATGACAGAGACATCTACTGCGAAACTGGACTACCCTTACACGGTAGACAAAATCCCGGACTGGCAAACCGGGGATCCGGAAAATGCTTTAAAAGCCCTTAAGGCATTAAAAGCATATGAAATGGGAAATATGGAAGAATCTGCAAATTATTTTGGTGACTCTGTTAGATTTTTAGCAGATAAATTTGAATCCCATTTAAGCAACGACAGTTTAAAGGCTATGTTTTTAAAAGATAAAACGGCTGGTAATTCTGTAACAATAAAAATGGAAGATTGGGAATCAGTAAAATCTAAAGATGGTACCGATCAGTGGGTATCTATGTGGTATAAAGAAATAATGACAGATAAAGCCGGAAAGATAGATTCAGTAGAAGTAATGGACGATGCCAAATTTGAAAATGGGAAAATTACTATTCTGGATGAGAAGACCCGGCACTATGCTGTTGATAAAAAAATGTAATCAGATAAAAAATATCAGTAAAAAAGCCCTGCAAATGCAGGGCTTTTTATATTCAAATGTAAATTTATCAGCGCTTTTTATTTACGGCTCTGTAAATTGCCAATATAATAATAGCGCCACCGATAGCGCTTATAAAACTGTGAAAATTCCAGCCCATGGCATCTTGCCAGCCCAATAAATATTTTGCAATTGCGCCACCAACTAATGCGCCAACAATACCAATAACAATGGTAACGATCCATCCGCCCGGATCATCACCACGGTGCAATAACTTTGCAATTACGCCAGCAATCAATCCAAAAAAAATCCATGATAAGATGCCCATAGTTTTAAAGTTTAGTTTTTTAAAATTAATTATTAAATATAGCAAAAATGTGCCCGGTTTGGTTGTAACCTTTTTTCTCCAGTAACTTTACTTTTCAAAATCACAATGTCAGATATGTCGTTACTATTTCAGCCTATAAAATTCAGAAGTGTAGTATTAAAGAACCGCCTTGTTGTTTCTCCCATGTGCGAATACTCAAGTATAGATGGTTTTGCAAACGACTGGCACCTGGTACATTTAGGTAGCCGGGCTGTTGGCGGCGCAGGTCTGATTATTACTGAAGCCGCTGCGGTAACAGCCGAGGGGAGAATTACACCAGATGATCTTGGCATCTGGAAGGATGATCATATCCTATTCTTAAAACGCATCACCGATTTTATTGAAAGCAATGGCGCTGTCCCCGGTATTCAGCTTGCACACGCCGGCCGCAAAGCCAGTCACAGCAGTCCATGGAAAGGAGGGGCATCGCTTACCCCGGAAAAAGGGGCATGGGATACACTTGCGCCTGCTGCTATTGCATACAAAGAAGGAGAGCCATTACCCATAGCAATGACAAAAGAAGATATCAATAAATTGGTAATTGATTTTGCCAAAGCTGCAAAAAGATCTGTAAAAGCAGGGTTTAAAATAATAGAAATTCATGCTGCACATGGCTACCTTATTCACCAGTTTCTTTCACCAATTAGTAATAACCGGCTTGATGAATATGGTGGCACTTTTGAAAATCGTACCAGGCTCCTGCTACAGGTTATAGATGGTGTGCGAAATATTATTGGAGATAGCCTGCCACTATTTGTGCGTATATCCGCCACCGATTGGATACCCGGTGGCTGGGATGAAAATGATTCTGTATTGCTCGCCAAAATTTTGAAATCTAAAACTGTAGATCTGATTGATTGCTCATCAGGAGGCAACTCACCCTTACAAAAAATTGTAACAGGGCCTTTATACCAGGTTCCTTTTTCACAAAAAATAAAAAAAGAGTCGGGCATTGCAACAGGCGCAGTAGGGATGATAACCACGGCAACTGAGGCAGAAGAAATACTAATCAACGGCCAGGCCGACCTGGTAATAATGGCCAGGGAACT
>JBDUCK010000288.1:0-4605 GCA_040003485.1 Ferruginibacter sp.
GGTTAGGGTGGTGAAAAAATTTATTTCATTAAATCTGTAACGTAAGGCAGAATAGCCATTTGACGGGCTTTCTTTACTGCTTCGCTTACTTTACGCTGAAACTTTAAGGAGTTTCCGGTAATGCGGCGTGGCAATAATTTTCCTTGCTCATTCAGAAATTTTTTTAAAAAATCACCATCTTTATAATCGATGTAGCGGATGCCCATCTTTTTAAAGCGGCAATATTTTTTTGGGCGCTTTTCAGCCTTTATAGCTGTTAAGTACTTTATTTCATTTGCTTTTGCCATGATTTACGCCTCCACTTTTTCATTTACTGAATGTACACCACTTCTCTTCTTAGTATTATACTCGACGGCGTATTTATCGAGTACAGTAAACATGTGACGCATAGCTGATTCGTCACGCAAAAGTTGAATTTTCAACTTTTCATTGAAGCTGGTTGGCGCTGAATACTCCATTACCCAATAAAGACCTGTTGTCTTTTTGGCTACCGGATACGCCAGTGATTTTAGTCCCCATGGTTTTGAGTGCATTACCTCTCCGCCGTTTTCTTTAACGAGGGCCTGGTATTTATTCTGAGCGGCTTTATATTCCTCTTCAGAAAGCACAGGGGTAAAAATCACCATCAATTCGTAGTTGCTCATTTTACCTGTTTTTTGATTAAAAAATTGTTTATTCCGTTTATTTTTAACGGGTGGCAAAAGTAAGGAAATTAGAAGAGAATTTAGAATGTTTTTATATATATTTTACTCTATGCGGTAAACAGGGTATTTTAGATAAGAATCTTCTAAATAATCAGAGTTTGTGTATATATAATTAAGAATTTCTGAAGAGCTGTTTGCAAATTTTGAATCTGAAGCTTTTTTCTCCTCCAGTTTTTGCTTTAACTGAGGATTAGTTTTTAATATGTTTGCTGCAATATCTTCCCATCGGTAATCGCTATAGCCTTCTTTTTGCTGCAATATGCCATCAAAAAAATTCCAGGCAAAAAAACTATCGTCTCCTGTAGGCTCAAGCATTTCTATTATGTACCTGTTAACTTGCTGATTTAAATGAATTATAAAATCTCCTTTTAAGAACTTTTTGGTTTTTACAGATGAAGAAATATTTACATTAGAATTTCGATGATGTTTTTCATAAGCTGTAGAAGAAGATTTATAACTTTCAATATGGTATTCTGTTACAGAAACAGACGTATCATTTTTTAGCTGGCTTACCTTGACGGCATTTATTTTTAATCGCTCAATTACGTCGTGCCAGCCTTGTGGAATAATATAGGCAACAGGTTTTTTAATGACATTTATCCCTTTATAAACATCGTAGTAGTTTATTTTTTTGGTGAAAGGCTTATCATGATTATAAAACATTTTTTGTAAATCGGTGGCATCACTTTTTGCTGAATCTCTTTGGTATCCCTTGAAAATAATTTCCCTGGAGACGGTAGTGTCTGGTATCCATTTTAGCGCAAAATTTTGTTGCATAATTTCGCTTGCTTGTGCTTCTTTTCTTTTTTCAATAATAACATTTGCATTTACTGATGCAGCTACTATAAAACTTACCATTAGATCGTAAGTAGATGTAACCCTTTGTTTATAGGGCTTTAGCATATGTGTTTCCGGCATAAAGGAAAGGGTATTAAACAAAGCAGCATAGCCTGAAGAATATCTGGGAGGATCGTAAAACATCTGCATTCCCTTATCAAAATCCGTGGTTTCAAAATTTACATACGGGATAAGATCCCAACCTTTCGTAGACATGTTTTGATAGATAGCCGGTTCAAAATCTTCTCTCAGCCATTTCCCTAAAATGGGATTCAGTTTGTTGTATTGAGTACTTATCAATGTCATGGTATGCTGGTAATCTGCACCATCACTTACGTGATTATCTATGAGGATATCAGGATTTAAAAAATGAAATATTTGAGCAAATGATTTTGCTTCTTTGGAATCAGCTTTTGTAAAATCACGATTTAGATCAAGGTTTTGTGAATTACCTCTAAACCCATACCCTTCAGGCCCATTTTGATTTGCCCTGGTATATGAATTACGGTTTAAACATCCACCAATATTGTAAACAGGAATAAAAGCGAGTACAACATTAGAGGGTAGTATTATTTTTTTATTTAGAATATCTCTTACAAGCATCATGCTGGCGTCTATGCCATCGGGCTCTCCGGGGTGTATGCCATTGTTTATAAGGATGACAATTTTTTTCTGGGTATGCCATATATCGGGATTAAATTTTTTATCAGCACTTATCATTACAAGATGTAGTGGATAGCCAGCATCGGTTTCGCCCGTTTCTTTTATTGATATCTCTGTAGATGTTTTACTTAAATCTTTATACCATTTTATCGCTTCAAAATAAGTGGCTGTTTCATTCCCTTTCGATTTTTCAAAACGGCTTAACTGGGCTTTTGCATTAGCACTTGCAAAAAGGCAAAAGGAAAAAAGGAAATATTTCATTTTTATTTTTTTTCAATCTACATGTTTTTTTTGCTTAGAAAAAACCAATCATAAAAAAGCCCCCGGAATTTCCGGAGGCTATTTAAAAAAAAGGATCGTTTTATTTGATAACTATAAAAGATTGATTAATTGCTTGTGTGCTGTTGGCAATTTTAATAAAATATCTGCCGACAGGCAATTGTTTTACGTCAAGGGAAACATTCAATTTTCCCGCTGCTATGTCTTGCTGTTTTACAATTCGTCCTGTTACATCAGTAACCTGTAAAGTGCTGTTGGCTGATAAAACATGCAAGAATTTGATGTTTAAATCTCCTCTTGTAGGATTCGGGTACACTAAAGCGTTAGAAATGTTGTTATTTAATTTAATAGCAATTGTTTTGCTATAATTAGACCTGCTGTCAATATCTATCATTTTTAAGCGGTAATAAGCCACAGAACCACCGGGAAGGTTATCATCTGTAAAGGAATAATTAGCTAAATTCCGCCCGGCAACTTCGCCGATTTTATTAAAATTAGTCCCATTGATGCTTCTCTCTATATCGTATTGTTTAAAACTGGTTTCAAAAGTTGCATACCATTTCAACAAAACAGATACGTTATTTTTTACACCAACAAAATCGGTAATGGTTACCGGTAAAAGGCCTGTACATTGAAATACTATTGCGGCATATTCCGGGTGATCGATGTAAGGGTTCCTGTTATTCTGGCCTGATTGATAGTAAATAGCATTGTTCCTGTCAATTTCTTTTTGACTTACCGGGTCGTTTGACATCCATTTAAAAATTGTTTTTAAATACCACGCATCATATATCTGAAGTTTTCTTTTTGCCGGGTCCGGTTCATCTGACGCACTTAAAAAAAGCGCATTTGCTGTACCGTTAGCTGACCAGTTATTTGCAATGATCTCATTTTCATATCGGGTAGCCATGTATAAACTTGTCCTGGCTAGGTCGCCTTTATATTCATTAATAGGTTCGAAAACAGTACCTGTATAACCAAAATTGTTCCCTGTGCCTAGTTTACTTCCGTTTTGTGATGGAGCTACAGCATTGGTCAATACCTCTCCATACGGATAACTGCTTCTGGTATTATTTACATATCCATCCGTTGGATATAAATGATTTACATCGCTGTACATGGGGTAGGCATCAGCAAACCACGACTTAGGTGTAGAATGTTCCCTGTTATAGCAACTTCCTTCTCCTGAATAGTTACCGCATTGATTTCCGCCAGAAGTTGTTGGCCCGTAAGTGTAAGTATAAGGCTCCAGGCCAGTAGGGTTATCACTATAAATATCCCATATAATATCTGCGGTATTCGCATCATTCCTGTGCAGATCTGTAAATTGATAAGCATTCCAAACACCGGGGGTATATGTTAACTGAACATAACCAGTAGAAATAATGTCTCTGATCTGAGTCTTTAGCGGCTGACAGGTAAGGCTTGCTGCAGCATCATAATAACCTGCAGGTATTCCTGTAGTATTATTTGTAGTAGTAGCAGTTTCACTAAGTGCTGTTGTATTATAAAAAGGTTCACCGGTGCATTGTGCATTTGCGGCAAAAACAAATACATAATATTGCGTAGCTGTCGTAAGGCCTATAGCTGAAAAAGTGGTGGTTGTACCAAAACTTACAACCGTACCACCTCCAAATGCTTGTCCTGCTGTATAAGACGTACTATTTATAGGACTGGCAGATAATGCAGAGCTTGTACTTATAACAACCAGGTACCTGTTTGCGTCCCCTGCCGCAGTAAATGTACCTGTGATGGAATTGTTAGCAGGAGTAAGTACAATATTTGTTGCTGATGCAACTGGAGCGACACATGCAGCCAATGCAGGGGTTGTAGTGTTGTTTGTTAAGGGATTAATTTGATTATAATTTGGAGCACTTCCGCAGCTTTGATCATTCATTGCAAAAATGAAATAATAATACTGGGTGGAAGGAAAGACATTATCTGTAAATGTTCCGTCTGAAGTAATTCCTAAAGCTGTGCCGTTACCCCCACCAATGTTTTGCCCAATGCTGTATGTGACCCCATCTATAGGTAATTGTGTAAGTGCCGAACTTATACTTCTTACAACCAAATAATTCTGTACTGTTGTAGGATCGGGAATTACATCAAAGCTTCCTGAAAC
>JBDUCK010000289.1:0-4599 GCA_040003485.1 Ferruginibacter sp.
GCCCAGGCCAGGTAGTGGTAAGGGAAAGGCCCGTAGCACCAGTGTATGTAAGACCGATAGCCCCTTCAGCAGGTTATGTATGGATAGATGGTGGCTGGATAAGAAATGGCAGAAATGGATATGTATATAAGCAAGGTTATTGGGTAGCGCCACGGCCTCAATACCGCAACAGGCCTTACAGCCAGGGTTATTGGAAACAAACCCGGCGTGGTTATGTGTGGGTACCCGGAAGGTGGTAGAAATACTTCGTGGAATAATACTTTAAATGCAATATTTAAAATCAACAAAAATGCCCCGCTTTATACGCAGGGCATTTTTATCTTGCATTATTTTTATTTTACTTTACCCGGAATGCATAAATCCAGTTCACATTTCCAAGATCGGAAGCAGTACCAGCAGTGTTTGCCGTAAAGTTTATTGAAACCACTTTGCCGCTTAATGCCTGTGGTATAGTATAAGCCAGTTGTACCAGGTAAGTACTATAATTAATACCCCCGGTCTTTTCGCTGTCTACTATTTTTACTTCAAAGGGAGCTGTAGAAGTAGCACCAATAAATGGAAAGCTGACAGTGTTTAATATATCTGACACACCCGGTGCAAAACCTCTGTAAGAATCTTCTGCTTTTTGTAAAGGAAACAAAGCTGTTGCTGTTATAAAAGACGCAGGTGGTTGAAAAAATCTAAAATTGATTTTTCTTTTTGATATTGCAAAATCATCTCCCTTTAAATATGCTGCTATATTTATTACGTCACCTACATTATATGCAGGCGCTTTGTTTACTGTGGCAGAAGTATCATAGGTTAATAATCTCCGGAAGTTATTATAACCTGCCGGTAGCGTACCTGCAGGCAGATTGGGTAAAGTAGAAGAGTCTTTTACAAAAGCCGCAACTACCCTGTTGTTAAGCGATAGATTTGCTGCTGCTGCAGACGCAGTGTTTGCAGCTCCGTTGGAAACATCCTCATTTTTTGTACAGGCTGCAAAGCCGGCCGAAAGTGCCGCAACAAGTAAAAAATTATTTATTGTAGATTTCATAATTTAAATTTTAAAGTTTTTAATTAAACAGGTAACGCACGCCAATCTGCATTTGCCAGCGGGATTCAATACCGATATTATCTTTGTAACTGCTTGCCAATGGAGTTTGAGTTGCATTATCAAGATACGGGAAGGTAAAAGCCGGTTTGCCGTCTGTATTTAAACCAACATAACGCAAAGGTGTGTTGCTGTTGAAGGATTTGGTAATACCCCATTGCCTGTTCAGCAAATTACCCAGGTTAAAAATATCTGCTGTAAGACGCACTGTATGCCGGGTATTATCTTTTGTGGTAAAGAAAAAGTCCTGCGTAATGTTCATGTTTACCTTTTTATAGTAAGGCGCCAATGCTGCATTTCTTTCTGCTACTTCACCCCTGTGCTTGCTTAAATAAATATCCTGGCTGATGTAGTTGTTTAATTGAGACCACAACTGATCGGGTGTTCTTGGATCAGTTGCGCTTGATTTTACCAACACAATTTCCGATTGATTTCTTGGAATATACATCAGGTCATTTGTAGTTTGGTTATCGCCGTTGACATCTCCGTTGTAAGTATAAGAAGTAGAAAAATTTGCAGCAGCCTCAAAAGTAAAACCTATTGAAGTAGCAAAATATTTTGCATATTCTTTTCTGTATGTGGCATAAGCAATCACCCGGTGTGGTTGATAAAAGTTTGCATAACCTAATTCATCTGTGTTAGGATCTCCTTTTACAGGCCTGTCTCTCCAGTTACTTTGCGCAATAGATCCCCCATCATTAATTGTTCTGGCTTTACTGTAAGTGTAAGCTACACTTCCGCTAAAATTTTTGGCTGTTTTTTGTACCTGCACGGTAAAAAAGTACCCATACCCTTTGTTAGAATTTTTCATTAGAATAACATCGCTGATGTTTGGATTGCTAAGTGTGGCACCGCCGGCACCGGAATATATCTGTGGACTGCTATAGCGTACACGGTTATCGGCACCTGCCAGCGACACCCCTGTATATGGAAGGTTTATGTTTTGAAAATATACAGCATTAACATCTTTGTTGAAGGTACCTTCCAGGGAAAGAGTAAAGTTTGCAGGTAACTTTCTGTCTACACCAAGGCTGGCTTTAAAATTTTGTGGATACCTGAAATTTTTATCAGTCACGGCAATATTATAACTGGTGGATAATAATCCCGGCCCTGGGCGGAAGGCGTTAGGGTCAGGCGAGAATGGAAGGTTTGCCGTGGTACCATTTCCATTAGAGAATGAACCAAACTGAACACCGTTGTTACCTGCCTGGTTGCTGATCCATACAAATGGCGGCGGTCCTGCAAATAAACCAACACCACCACGAACCTGTGTTTTTTTATCATTGGCTACATCCCAGTTAAAACCAATTCTGGGACTGAATAAAGCTTTTGTAGGGGGCTTTAAACCCACGTCTACCTGCTGTCCGTTACGAAACGTCAAAGCTTTTAAACTGTCGTTTGTTGCAAATTTATTTTCAAAGGTTGGGATGTCTGCACGTACGCCATAAGTAACGGTGACATTTGGTTTTATCCTCCATTTATCCTGTGCAAAAAATCCTAATTCCACAGCGCCGATTTCTGCAAAAGGAAAAGAGCCGTCTTTTGTAGAAGCGTATTGAAGACGTTGAATTGTTGCCGTTTTTACGCCTTGATCGGCAGCCGATTTGTATGGGTTGTTTGCCGCTGCATAAAAATCTGACAGCGTATTAAATCTGAAGTAGCCCTGGTAGTTAGGCGCAAACCCATTTTCAAATTTCTTGATATAATTTTGGGTACCTACAGTTACCTCATGAGCACCTTTATACACCGTAAAAATATCAGAGAACTGAAATATGTTTGAGCTAAGTTTATTATTGTAAGTAAAAGGTTCATACCCAAAAGAAGTATAAGTAGATCCCTGCCCGTTTAAAATATCTACCAAAGGAAAAGCAGAACTGCTGAGGCTTCCACGGAAATCTCTTAAGGCACTATACCCAACCTGTAACTTATTGTTTGCCCTGTTACTGAAGCGGGAATTTAATTCTGCAATAAAAATATTAAAATTGTTATTAATGGTGTAGCCGCTGCCGCTGAAAGGCAATCCTGTTACGCTTGGTTGCCGGCTAATCTGTGCGCCACTGTTGCTGGCGGCCACATCTCTTAACGAGTTAAGATAATTATATTTTATAGTAAAAGTATTCTTAGCGTTTATATTCCAATCTAATCTTACCGTCGCTTTTTTACTTTCTGTACGGTAATTATAATTGTCGTAAGAACCAGGGTCAAAACCGAATTTGCTTACGAGAAAAGTTTTTAAAGCATTAAGCGTATCTGCTTTTGCCTGAGAGATACTAACACCGTCCGAATTTTCTCCACTTCTTGCGGCTCTCCACGTCGGTGAACCGGGTAAAGCAATTTTCTCTTGCTCATAACTTGCAAAAAAGAAAACTTTATTTTTTATAATTGGGCCACCCAAAGAAACGCCATACTGCTTATAGTCAATTGGCGTTTTTACGGCTGTTGCAGCATTTACTTTGTAGCCCTGTGTATTTTCTGATCTTGAAAAACTATAGACCGAACCTTTAAATTTGTTTGTACCACTCCGGGTAACAGCATTTACGCCTGCGCCTGTAAAGCTTCCCTGGCGTACATCGTAAGGAGAAATGCTAACCTGTATCTGCTCCACTGCATCAATGCTTATAGGCTGCGAATTTGTTTGTCCGCCTAATGCACCACTAAGGCCAAAAGCATTATTAAAGTTTGCTCCATCTACAGTAAGATTATTGTAAGCAGCACTAACGCCGCCAAAGCTAAGCCCGTTAGAAGAGGGAGTAAGTTTTGTGTAGTCTCCAAAACTTCTGCTAATGGTTGGCAGCCTTTCAATCTGGGTACGGTTGATGATTTCCTGGCTTCCGGTACGGCTGCTGTTGATGATTTTATTTTGGCCGCCGGCAGTAACAGTAATCGCAGCTAATTCTTTTGCATCCGCCTGCAAACTTAAGTCTGCTTTAAATTCCTGGCCAAGGATCAAGGTAACGTTTTCCAATTTTTGCGGTTTAAAACCCACAAATGAAACATTAATCTCGTAAGGCCCGCCAATTTTTAGGTTGGGCAAATTAAAACGGCCTTCATTTCTTGTGGTTGTATTATACCGGGTGCCGGTAGGAATGTGAATGGCTGTTATGCTGGCACCTACTAATGGTTTCTTAGCCTCGTCTGTAATAAGCCCCTGTATTTCCGATGTAGTTTCCTGGGCATACAGTAATGTCCCGAACAAAACCAGGCTGATAGTTAATAAAAAATTCTTCACGTGTCTCATAAGTTAAATACTTTTTTTTAAAATAATGCGCAAATGTGCACTATTAATTTCATTTTTCCTTGAGGGATGAGGTTAACATACAGTTATGATATAAATTAAATTATTTTTTATATAGCATTTTTAAAAATCTGTACATTTAAGAATAAATTTTTTTTATGCAGCACGTCCGTCCGGAAGACATCATCATCATAGATATCGAAACCGTATCCGAACATTCTTCTTTTGAAAAAATGGATGACACCTGGAAGCATTTGTGGGAAGAAAAAAT
>JBDUCK010000042.1:0-15583 GCA_040003485.1 Ferruginibacter sp.
GGATATTGGATTTTAAAACGGGGCTGGATTTTTATCCTGGCCCTTTTTTTATTTTGTCCATTTCCTTAAACCCCTCTGTCAATATAGTAGCTTTACTTTTACCTATCAATTTTTCTATTTCAGTAAGATCAGCTTCTCTTATTTTTTTTACAGATCGGAATGATTTTAAAAGAATGTCTGCAGTCTGTTTACCAACACCTTTAATTTCTTCCAACTCATTTTTAAAAGTTCCCTTACTTCTTTTGTTTCGGTGAAAGGTAATCCCAAATCGATGTACCTCATCTCTTATGCGTCTTATCAATTTTAAACTTTCACTATCCCAAGCCAGTTGTAAAGAAGTACTGTCACCGGAAAAAAATATTTCTTCCTGGTTTTTTGCAAGGCCTATCAAAGTTGTTTTGCCCCGTAGCCCCAGTTTATCAATACTCTCTAAAGCTGCACTTAGCTGCCCTTTGCCGCCATCTATTATTATTAACTCTGGTAGTGGTAGTTGTTCGGCTGTAATGCGTTTATAACGTCTGTAAACAACTTCTGCCATAGAGGCAAAATCATTAATGCCTTCTACAGTTTTAATATTGAAATGTCTATATTCTTTTTTACTGGGCTCTCCATTTTTAAAGCAGACCATTGCTGCCACGGGGTAACTTCCCTGGAAGTTTGAATTATCAAAACATTCTATATGCAAGGGCAGGGCTGCAAGGTGCAGATCAGTTTGCAATTGCTGAAGTACCTGGAGTTTTTCATCGGAAGTTTTATCTTCAAGCTTTAATATTTTTTTTGCCCTTAACTCTTCTTTAAAATAGTTTACATTTTTTTCAGAAAGTTCCAGTAATTTTTTTTTGTCGCCCCCCTTAGGAATACTGATAAAAATATTTTGCTGTGGATATTCAATTTCAAAGGGTACAATAATTTCTGTTGCATTACTTTCAAATCTTTGCCTTAGTTGGGCAATAGCAAATGAAAGTACCTCTGCTGCAGTCTCTTCCAGCTTTTTTTCCAGTAAAATTGTTTTTGTTTGAATGATACTACCATTAGTTACTGCCAGGTAATTCACATAGGCAGTATCCCCTTCTTCTAAAATGCTAAATACATCTACCGTACCTGTATTTGTATTCACCACGGTAGATTTAGATTGATACTGTTGCAGGTGCTCAATCTTTTGCTGATAAAATGAAGCTTTTTCAAACGCCATTTTTTCCGAATATTCTTTTACCTGGGTTTTAAATTTTTGTAATACGGGAGAGAGATTTCCTTTTAATAGATTTTTTAAGTGCATTATGCCCTCATTATAATCTTCTGCGGTTTGGAGGGCTTCACATGGGCCCTTGCAATTTCCTAAATGATATTCAAGGCAGACTTTATATTTTTTTTTATTGATATTATTTGCTGATAAATTCAGCTTGCAGTTTCGCAATTGAATATTTTGCTTTATAAAATCCAGCAGATCTCTAACCTTGGCTACGGACGTGTAAGGCCCAAAATATTGGGAACCATCATTGATTTTTTTCCTCGTAAAAAATACCCTGGGAAAGGCTTCGTTTTTTACTACAATATAAGGATAGGTTTTATCGTCTTTTAAATTAATATTAAAGAGGGGCTGGTATTCTTTTATTAAAGAATTCTCCAGCAAAAAAGCATCCTGTTCGCTGTTTACAATGGTAAATTCAATTTTATGTATGCGATGAACCAGCTCGGAAGTTTTATAACTGGTAAAGGTCTTTACAAAATAACTGCTCACTCTTTTTCTTAAGTGCTTTGCTTTGCCAACATATATCAACTGGTTACTAGCATCATAATATTTGTAGATGCCAGGTGCAGCTGGAATTGTTATTGCAAGTTTAGAAAATTCTTCCTGGGTCATTTTATCTTAAAAATTCCATATTATCATTTGTTCTTTCTCTATTTCAGTATTGCCCGCCAGCGTATTTTTTAGCGTCACAATTTTACTCCATTTCCCGGTCTCCCAGGTAAGTTGCTGCTGCGTTACCGAATCTATTTTTTTAAGCATATATATTCTTGTTACTCTTCCATCAGCTGGTTTTACATAAACATCCCAATGTAGCAGGTGCATACTGTCTGGCAATATTTTTATTGGGTCATAAGTAAATGTATAAGCGTCCAAAGTCTGGTCTAAAAATTTTTTCTCTAAAAACATGCCAGTTAAATTGCCTGTATCAATCAAAGGTTGTAAGAAAGGAGCAAGTTCAGTTTGCAAATCTTCCATCTTTAGCCATGAGGAATCTCTATGATACCTCATGGTTATAATTTTTAGAGGGTTTGCAGCATTGCTCCTGATATCTAATATTTGCCCTTTTATAAAACTGGTTACAGGAAAAAAAGCTACCTTCTCCTCCATATTTTTTTCACTTATACCAGCATCACCTGAAGTAGTTTTATTTGTACAGCTGGTGAGGCAAAAGATAAAAATAAAGTAAAAAAAATTTTTTTTCATTATTCAAAATTAATGGTACCTGTGCAAACAAGAATAAAAAAACGCAACATACTTTTTGCTGCGTTTACATTTGTTATTAAAATGAGGCTTAAAAATTAGTGGTGATACCTAGTTTTACACCAAAGTTGTAAAGCTTTTCTGTATAGGTAAATCTTTTGTCGTAAGTAGACAGGAATTGATATCGAAATTGGGGGCCTGCGCTGATAATAACGCCATTAATAGTTTTATAGCTTAAAAAAGTTTCCAATGATGCGTTTAAATTCCATTTACGTAAAAGCGTTGGATCTTCTATATAATTTTTTTCATCAGCAGATAAGGCATATAAGTGACCACCGGCAATAAATGATGGCTGAAGCGTTGCGCCGGCGTACCATTTCAGATTATTTTTACCGGCGAGTTTATAATCTGCACCGATAGGTATAGATAGTTGCAGCGTATTATTTTTCAGCTGTTTTTTATCTTCATCAGTAGTGCTGTTAGCATAAAATGATATGCGGGGTTCTAATATTGCAGCGCCCGTGTTTAAATCATTTAATAGTAGAGTGGTTTGGTTAGGATGTTTAAGTTCATTTGCTGCTACATTATAATTGGTATAGTTAAACTGGAACCCTCCTTTAAGTCTTAAGTTTTTTGAAAGACTGTACAAAACCATTCCCCCGGTTTCTAAATTAGCGGCTGAGGATTGAGATACTTTATCTTTCAGCGGTAAAGGATTAACAGTGTTAGTTACCAATAATGCAGTAGTAGCGTTTATACCCGAAGGAAGTTCATTGTTTTTATTCAATTTTCTGAACCCTACAGAAGGAGTTATATAATATTGAAAAACTGCGTGTGTTTTCCATTTGCTTACAGCAGCTTTATTATGAAATGCATAATCTTCAATCCATGATCTGTCAGCAACAGTAAATTTTGCAATATCTTTTATATGGGGAACATTTATATCAATATTTTTTAATGGGGGATTATTTACAAGGTTTAATTTTGTTATTTCTTTGCCAGTCTTCAATGCTCTGGTTTTAAGCTCCATATTATTATCTACTAGTGGTACAATATTTAAAACTAGAGCAAGTTCAGTTTGGGAAATACCATCTTCTTTAGAAAAAGTAGTTGAAGGGCTTGCTGCTTCACTTTCAATACCATGATTTACCTGCATACCTGAAGCAGTAGTTGATAAATCTGTTTGGTAGTTATTAGCTGACGGATTATATAAATCAGCCGCTTTTTTATTTGTGTTGGCAGGGTAAGTAGAATTTGAGGCTAAATTAATTGCATTATCCTTAAGAGGGGTTGCATTTCCAGTAGACATGTAACGTTTACTTTTGGCTAAAATATTTGCAGAAACATCCAGGTGACTGATATTATTGATTGAATTATTATTAGAGATGCCAATAAAAAGTATGGCGGTAATAAGCAGAAGACAAACTGCCAAAGAAGGCCACCTGCGGCCTGGATGCAGGTCGTTGTATAATCCATGCCATACTTTCTTTGATGGATACATTCTGAAATTATCTGCAGTATCTTTCAAAAAACTTTCAAAATCATCAGTATAGAAATTCTTTTCCATCTTTCACAAAAAAGCTTTTTAGTTATTGGTAAGTTTTTATATTAATTATCTTATCGCTGCTGTTCTGGTTAAAGTCTTTTTCCCCGGGTATTTTTGGATTATATCTTTTTTAACTAATATTTCTTCTAACATAGCTTTTGCCCTGGTATATTGGCTTCGGCTGGTACTTTCTTCAATGTCCAGCAATTGGCCAATTTCCCTATGAGAAAAACCTTCTATTGCATAAAGATTTAAAACTGTTCTGTATCCCAATGGCAATATCCGGATACATTCCACCACTTGTTTGGCCTGCATAATAGAAGGAATAAAATCCTCTTTAATATGAATACTATTGGCATGAATAATATCAACACTATCGGCAAATTTTTTATTCTTTTTTAAAATGTTTATGCAGGTGTGAACCACTATACGCCTTATCCAACCTTCCAGGGCACCTTCATTTCTATATTGGTGTAATTGGGTAAATACCTTTATAAATCCTTCCTGGAGCATATCTTCTGCATCTTCCCTGTTTTTAGCAAAACGATAACAGACACCAAGCATACGAGGGCTAAACCTATTGTAAAGGGCTTCCTGTGCTGCAGCATTATTTTTTATTGTTCCGGCAAGCATTTGCTCTTCGGTCATATAGGTAGATTTAATCCCAATAAATATAGGCAATTTTCTTTTAAATCCTGCTGCACAGCTTAAAAAAAAGCCCCAACTTTAACAAGTGGATATTTTTGATATAAGGCCTTGAGTTCTAATAATAATTTTTATAATGTCCGCTGTTTTTTTGAAATAAGGCTGTCCATGGGATACTGAATTTTTATGCTTTCTTCAATTGCAGTTGCCCAGGTGGCAATCAATAGTTTTTGAGCATCATCCAGTTTTGCATACCTGTGTATCAAAGTGTAAGATGAAAGGGGCATGTCGCCTTTCTTTACTTCGTCATTGATTGCTTTTAATTTGCGATATTGTTTTCCAATGCGGTAAGTAGTAAATTCAGAAAAATTGAGTTCATTTTTTCCATCTGTAATATGACTATTTAGCCACCATGCTACCGGTTGTATTTTTGAATACCAAGGATATACCGTGTTATTACTATGACAGTCATAACAACTTGCTTTTAAAATAGCATGAACACTATCGGGAACGGTATATTGTATACTTATCTCATTGGCAGATACTGCTTCCGAAATATTTGGTTTATCCTTTGGATAGAATTGAACAAGCACCAGCAGAATTAAAATTGTTACTAGAAAACGTTTTAAGAAAGTGATCATATAAAAGTTTAAATTAAAATATTACCAGTCATTTCTGCCGGAATTGGGAGATCCATCATTTTTAAAATTGTAGGAGCAATATCACCTAATTTACCAAGTGCAATTTGTCCCTTCCAGTTTTTATCAATTATAAAGAACGGCACAAGGTTTAAACTGTGGGCGGTATTGGGTGTGCCATCTTCATTTATTTCATAATCTGCATTGCCATGATCTGCCAGTATAAAAATAGTATAATCATGGGCAAGCGCTGCTGTTACAACTTTTTCCACACATGTATCTACGGTTTCTACAGCTTTAATAACTGCCCCCCACACGCCTGTATGTCCCACCATATCGGCATTGGCAAAGTTCAGGCAAATAAAATCGGGCTGACTGTTATTGATTTCATTTACTACAGCATCTGTTACTTCATAAGCACTCATTTGAGGTTGTAAATCGTAAGTAGCTACTTTTGGAGATGGAATCATAATTCTTTTTTCCCCGTTGAATGGCATTTCTCTGCCACCACTAAAAAAGAAACTTACATGAGGATATTTTTCAGTTTCGGCTATGCGTAGCTGTGTTTTACCCTGCCGGGATATTATCTCCCCAAGTGTATTTTTAAGATCATCTTTTTCAAAAATTACATGAATGTTCTTAAAACTATGATCATACATCGTCATGCTGGTAAAGTGTAAGGGCAAAGTATGCATGCCAATAGCGGGCATATCTGTCTGGGAAAGTACTTCGGTTATTTCCCGACACCTGTCTGTACGAAAATTGAAACACAATACTGCATCATCATTCTCAATTTTTGTATTTGTAAGTTTACTGTTTATCAATGGCAACAAAAATTCGTCAGTAACATTCCTGTTATAAGAATCTTTTATGGAACTTACAAAGTCGCCTGTTTTTTCGCCTGTGCCATTTATCATAGCATCGTAAGCAATTTTTATTCTTTCCCATCTTTTGTCCCTGTCCATAGCATAATAACGACCGGTTATGGTAGCAATATTACCAGTGGATTTGTCAAGATGCTGTTGCAGTTCTTCTATAAAATGTACGCTGCTTTTAGGATCTGTATCCCTGCCATCTGTAAAAGCATGAATGAGTACATCATGAAAATTTTGTGCAGCACAAACGCTTGTTATCGCCTTTAAATGATGGATGTGAGAATGGACACCACCATTACTAACCAACCCGGCTAAATGCAGTTTTTTATTATTGTTTTTCGCATAAGTTATAGCCTGTAGCAAAACTTCATTCTGCTGAAATGAGCCATTTTTTATGGCTACATTAATACGTTCAAGTTCCTGGTAAACTATTCGCCCTGCACCAAGGTTCAGGTGTCCAACTTCGCTATTGCCCATCTGGCCATCCGGCAAACCCACAGCTTCCCCGCAGGCTACCAGTGTTGCATTAGGATAAGTTGAATACAAAGACTGAACAAAAGGAGTATTGGCATTTTGAATTGCATCACTGCTTTTTATTTTTCCAAGCCCCCATCCATCCATTATTATAAGGATGATTTTTTTATTTTTCATTTTACAAAGCTATATATTTGAAACATACTTAAGTAATTGCACTTCTGCAGTTTCTAAATTATATAAAATGATGCAATGTTTTGTGTTGTTGGCACGTTTTTAGTCAATAGTGCAATAAAAATAAGCTCATGAAACGTTTTTTACTTATTGGTTCTACGCTTTTATTTTTAATGTCATTTACTACCAGGTCGGGGATAAATGATATAATAAATGCCATTAAAAGCGGTAACGCTACAGAAATTGCAAAGTATTTTGATAATACGGTTGAGATAACTTTACCTGAGAAAAGCAATAGTTACAGCAAAAGCCAGGGAGAACTTGTTTTGCGTGATTTTTTTAACAATAATGCTGTTAAGGGATTTACCATAATACACCAGGGAGAAAATGCCGGTTCTCATTATTGTATAGGAACTTTGATTACGAAATCTGGCTCTTTCCGCACTACTATTTACATGAAACAAAAAGGCGATAAGCAGACATTACAGGAAATAAGATTTGAAACTAAATAGGAGATAAAATGAATTTTTATAATAAAGGCTTCCAGGTTTGGAGGCTTTTTTTTGCCCCATAATTAAAAAACAATTTCCTTACTTAGCTTTGTAACTATGGATTATGAATTACTACTGCAGCAGCTTATAAAAAATGCTTTGGCGGAAGATATAGGCCCGGGTGATTATTCCACCTTATCTACTATTGACGCATCTGCCGAAGGTAAAGCTATTTTAAAACTAAAACAAGATGGTATATTGGCTGGGGTTCAGGTAGCCGAAAAAGTTTTTTATTACATGCAAAATGATGTTTCATTTTTAGCTTTTAAAAAAGATGGAGATGAAATGTTGGAGGGTGATACAGCTTTTGAAATAAAGGGTAAAGTTCATACTATTTTAAAAGCGGAACGGCTGGTATTAAATATCATGCAGCGCATGAGCGGTATTGCAACACTCACGGCAAAATATGTAAAAAAATTAGAGGGCTACAATACTAAATTGCTTGATACAAGAAAGACTACACCAAATTTCAGGCTGTTGGAAAAAGAGGCAGTTCGTATTGGAGGCGCCTTTAATCACAGGTTTGGATTATACGATATGATCATGGTGAAAGATAACCATATTGATTATTGCGGGGGGATTGAAAAAGCTATTCATAAGGCTTTTGATTATGTACAGGAACATTCACTAGCTGTAAAAATTGAGGTGGAAACCCGTAATCTTGAAGATGTAAAAGTGGTAATGAACACCGGAAAAATAGACCGCATAATGCTGGATAATTTTACCCCTGAAAAAATATCTGAAGCTTTAAAAATAATCAACGGTCAATACGAAACAGAAGCAAGTGGCAGTATTAATTATAACAATATCCAGGAATATGCTGCAACAGGCGTAGATTATATTTCAAGCGGCGCTATTATACACCAGGCCGTAAGCCTGGATTTAAGCCTGAAAGCAATAATGATTTAAAAATTCATTAATGGCAAAAAAAATATTTCCTGCTTCTGCAATTGTGTTTTCTACAAACCCAGATTTTAAATTACAAGTAGCTGATGAGGATCAGGTAAGCCTACTTCCTGGGGAGCAGGCACTAAAAATAAAACTGCAGACAAAGCACAGGGCTGGCAAAGTAGTAACGCTTGTAGATGGATATATTGGAAGTGACGGTGAAAAAGAAAATCTTTGTAAAAAATTAAAAGCTTTTTGTGGCACTGGTGGGGCATTTAAAGATGGTGAAATTATCATTCAAGGCGATAACAGGGAAAAGATATTGCAATGGTTATTGAAAAACGACTATACCAAAACAAAGAAATTTTAGTTTGCGAAGAGATAGAGAAGTTATAATATACCTGCTTACTGTCTCTTTCAGGCAATCGTCAATGCACCACTCGGGCACTTTTTTACCTGTGTAATTATTGCTTCTTTCTCCGCATTATCCGTGATGATCCATGGCTTGCGCCTCGGATCAAATACCAGGGGTAATCCCTTAAAGCAAATACCGGAGTGAATACACAATTTTGGCTGCCAAATTACAGCAATATCATCCTTTTTGTAAGAAATTTTATCCATTAAATAAAAATTTTACCTAAAGCATCGCATTACCAATTAAAACTACTATTTTTTGATTAAATTACAGCAAATTCAAATAACTGATGACAAGCAAAATTTCAGGAGGAGTTAAAATTACTGTTGAAACTTTTTATCAACCGGAGTACAGTAATCCACTGAATGGTGAATTTATGTTTGCCTATAAAATTACGCTTGAAAATAATAATGCATTCCCAATAAAGTTAATGCGGAGGCACTGGCATATTTACGACAGTAATGGAAGTATGAGAGAGGTAGAAGGCGAAGGAGTAGTTGGTGTTCAGCCGTTGATAAACCCCGGTGCTTCATATCAATATATAAGTGGCTGTAATCTACGCAGCGAAATGGGTAAAATGCTTGGTACTTATTTAATTGAAAATATACACAACCAACGCACTTTTAATGTAACCATACCTTCATTTGAAATGTATGCCCCATTTAAAATGAATTAATCTCAGGAGCCATGAACTTTGTATATTTGCCAACTCCCATTTTAGTTTATTCCCGATATGATTTTATGTTTAAACTTAAAATCTTGTTTAAATAAAAAAACAGCACAGGATATTTATAAAAAAAAGATCCAATTAATATGTCAAAAATCACTTTTAATAATACCAATAATCAATTTTATCAAAGCCTAAAATCCAGTGTAGACGCTTACTTTAAGGATAACAATATACAAAAAACAGGTGACTGGCGCCTCTTCTCAAAATCGTTTATTTTAATAGGTTCTGCTGTGCTGGCTTACGCCTGCTTAATGCTGGTAAATATGGGCGTAATTCCAGCTCTTTTGTTATGCATACTTTCAGGACTTTTATATTCAAGCATAGGTTTTAGTGTTATGCATGATGCCAATCATGGTAGTTATAGTCCCAATCAAAAGTTAAATGATTTTATGGGTTTATCTGCAAATGCCTTGGGTGCAAGTTCATATTTCTGGAAACAGAAGCATAATATTATACATCATACCTACACCAATGTAGATGGTATTGATGATGATATTGCAAAAAGTCCCATTATACGCCAATGTGAATCACAAAAATGGGTACCGGCCCATAAAGTACAGCATTTATATTTATTACCTATCTACGCTTTGTCTTCTATATTCTGGATATTTTTTATGGATTTTACAAAATATTTCAGCCGAAAAATTTATACAACTGAAGCCTGGAAACTTACCACTAAAAATCATGTTATTTTTTGGCTTACTAAATTGCATTATGCCATTTTCTTCATTGCTATTCCAATTTATGTTTGGGGATGGGCAGGCTGGTTAGTGGGCTTTTTAGTTGCCAATGCTGCAATGGGGCTTTCTTTATCTCTTGTTTTTCAACTGGCGCATGTAGTGGAAAATACAGAATTTGAACACATTCCGCTTGATACAACAAAACACATAGAATCAGCCTGGGCAGAACACCAGATTAGAACTACTGCCAATTTTGCTATGGGCAATAAAACTATTTCGTGGTTTGTAGGTGGTTTAAACTACCAGATAGAGCATCATCTCTTCCCGAGGGTAAGCCATGTTCATTATCCAGCTATCAGTAAGCTGGTTCAGGCCAAATGTAAAGAATATAAATTGCCTTATAATCAGTATAGAACCATGTCGGAGGCATTGGCATCTCATTTTAAAGTTATGAGAGGGTTAGGTAAAAAGCCTGCGGAAGTAGCATTACGGGCCCAGGTAGCCGCATAAGAAAAATAGCTCATAGTTGATAGATAATAGTTCGATTGCAATTGTTCGATATTATTTTCTTCTTTTCTTTTGATTTATACCGCCTGTAAATCTATAATAAAAATTTAAGGCTTATATTTTGCGTCCTGGAAAATCTTTTCTGCATCGGTATCCATTAATTGTTTCAGTGTCTTTTCCGGAAATTTATCTATATATTTTTTTACAATTTGCCACCCGGCAAATGAACCAATATTTCCCGGAGCAGCCTCCCCCAGCTCTGGTGTTTTTGGCCCTTCCCCAATGTAGTTTTTTGTAATATTATAATCAATCGTCTGCAAAAAATTATTCTGCACAAATAGATTCCATATAGCAGCTTCATGTGCGTAAGAATCTTTCATTTGTATTTCTGAATAACCGATCAATTTATTTTCTGCAGTATAAGGCAAAAGTTTGCTCAGCATAAAAATCCTTTTTCCTTTTTCCACCATTTGTATAACCAGCGTTTTATCTTCGTTTTTTTCAGGATAAATATCTGTTACAATATTCCTCATGCAATTGATAGCAATGTATTCTGGCTCAAAACGGTTGCTCATATACTCAGGATAAGTTTCCTGCACCCAGACTGTTTTATAGGCTGAATAATTTTTACCAAGATGATGGTGCAGCCCCACAATAAATGCATCTTCATCCAATATATCCCCATAGCCATCCAGTGGTCCAATGTAGGTGATTATTTTTGTGGGTGCTTTGTATGCCGGAAAATAATACCGTAAAAACTGCAGCCCTTTCTTTATTTCTTTTTCATAAAGGCTAAAATCTTTAAATATATTTTCTGCGCTATCATACACGGGGCGGTAAGAGGAGATAAAATTCTTTACATAATTTACTGCAGTATCAGCTTGCCATTTGGGATCTATGTTTAAAATGGTACTTAAAAAATTTTCGCCAAAAGAAGGATATTTTGCCAGCAACTGATCCAGTTGTGGTGCCAGTTGGTTGGTATCTAATGAAAATAATCCCTGTTCAAAACGAAGCGTAGTAAGATTTATTTTTATATCATCTACATCAGGGATTTTTTTATTGCTATTGCAACTTATTACAGCAGCGGCCAGCAATAAACTTATCAGTAAGCGCATAATTGGAATAATTTAACTTTGTAAAAGAAAGTATTTATTGATAAACATAAAGTTAATTACCCGTAAAGGATTTAAAGATGAAAATATTTTTGGCGCAACAGAATTACCACATTGGCAATTTTGAAAGTAATACAAAAAAAATTATAGAGGCTATTCAACAGGCAAAGCAGCAGGGAGGAGATTTAATCGTATTCAGTGAGTTAAGTATTTGTGGATATGCTCCAAAAGATTTTTTAGAATTTGATGACTTTATTGCCAAATGCTATAAAGCCATTGATGAAATAAAACAACATGCCGACACCATTGGGGTAATAGTAGGCGCACCGGATAAGAACTTAATAAGGGAAGGGAAAGACTTATTTAATGCAGCCTATTTGCTTTTTGAGAAAGATATAAAAGCAGTGGCTCATAAAACCTGCCTGCCCAATTATGATGTGTTTGATGAGTACCGTTATTTTGAACCAGCCTATAACTGGAACGTAATTGAATTTAAGGGAAAACGACTGGCAGTAACGGTTTGCGAAGATATCTGGAATCTTGGCGATAATCCGCTGTACCGTATTTGCCCCATGGATGAGTTGATGAAACAACAACCCGATGTGATGATTAATATATCTGCATCTCCGTTTGATTATACCCATGATGAGGATAGGAAAGCAGCAGTAAAGGCCAATGTATTAAAGTATAATATCCCAATGTTTTACTGCAATGCGGTGGGCAGCCAAACAGAAATTGTTTTTGATGGTACATCGCTGGTGTTTGACAAAACAGCAAATCTTTGTGGCAGGCTTGCCAGTTTTAAAGAAGATATGCAGTGTTTTATATTGAATGATGATGGAACAATTAATGGGAACATTCTGGAGCCTGCGCATAACCTGCCTGATACAGACTTAAACCCGGCAACATTAGATGAACATTTAAATACAGCTCATATTTATGAGGCACTTGTGATGGGTATAAAAGATTATTTTACAAAAATGGGTTTTACAAAAGCTATAATAGGCAGCAGCGGTGGAATAGACAGTGCAGTAACGCTTGCGCTTGCCTGCAAAGCTTTGGGTGCAGAAAATGTAAGAGCAGTACTCATGCCTTCTCCCTATTCTACTTCGCATTCTGTAAGCGATGCAGAACAGTTGAGCATCAACATAAAAAACCCTTATGATATTATCCCGATCAAAAATATTTATGAAAGTTTTTTAAGTGAATTGCAGCCCTTGTTTGCAGACTTACCGTTTGGCATAGCCGAAGAAAATATACAAAGCCGTACCAGGGGAAATTTACTGATGGCCATTGCCAATAAATTTAATTACATCTTATTAAACACATCTAACAAGAGTGAACTAAGCACTGGCTACGGAACACTATACGGTGATATGGCCGGCGGCCTGGGTGTATTGGGGGATTGCTACAAATTGCAGATTTATGTCCTGGCAAAATACATTAACCGGAATGAAAAATTAATTCCTGAAAATATAATTTCCAAAGCGCCAAGCGCAGAGCTAAGGCCAGGGCAAAAAGACAGCGACAGCCTGCCGCATTATGAGGTGCTGGATAAAATTTTATATCAATATATTGAGCAAACAAAAGGGCCTTATGAAATTAAAGCACAGGGTTTTGAACCGGCACTAGTGGACAGGATATTAAAAATGGTAAACATGAATGAATACAAGCGCAACCAGTTTTGCCCCATTATCCGCATATCGCCAAAAGCATTTGGTGTAGGAAGAAGGATGCCTATTGTTGGAAAGTATTTGAGTTAGTCAATGGTAAATGGTCAATGGTAAATGGTCAATGGTCAATGGTCAATGGTCAATGGTCAATGGTCAATGGTCAATGGTCAATAAAGTTTAAGAATATGCAAGTTCGATATTGAGCTTCAGTTTTTCACTATTCACTATTCACTTTTGATCATTGGCATAGCGACTTCTGACCAATTTACACATTCACCACCTGTACTGCAGTTCCATAACAAAGTACTTCAGTAACACCAGCCATCACTTCATTTGCATCGTATCGCACATTTATTATGGCATTTGCTGATCTTTCATTGGCATGCTGCACCATATTGTCATAAGCCTCTACCCGGGCCCTTTCGCAAAGAGTTACATAAATAGAAATTTTTCCACCAAAGATTGTTTGTAGCCCTCCGGCAAAATTGCCTACAATGCTACGAGAGCGTACCGTAATTCCTCTTACCAATCCTAAGTGTTTAGTAATCCTGTATCCTTCAAGTTGATTGCTGGTGGTTATTAACTGTTGATCTACCATGATTAATATTTTATCTTTAAAATTAACATCTTTTTTCGCAATCCATTAGGTGGCAGCATTTTTGTTTATCAGGACTTCGTAATTTGCAACCTAGTAAAATTTAATAAGTATGCTACAAACCGCAGAAGATATTCGCCTGCTGAATGAAAAAATTAATCATGCTGCAGGGTTTGTCACCCGGATAAATGATGAACTAAGCAAAGTGATTGTAGGCCAGCAAACCATGATAGAGCGCCTGTTGATAGGCCTATTGAGCAATGGACACGTACTGCTTGAGGGAGTACCCGGCCTGGCAAAAACCCTGGCAATAAAATCCCTGTCTCAAACCATTATGGCACAGTTCAGCCGTATTCAGTTTACCCCTGATTTATTGCCAGCGGATGTAGTAGGTACTATGATATACAATCAATCCAAGAATGAGTTTGTGGTGCGTAAAGGGCCTATTTTCGCCAATTTTATATTGGCAGATGAAATAAACCGGGCCCCCGCAAAAGTGCAGAGTGCTTTACTGGAAGCAATGCAGGAAAGGCAGGTAACTATCGGCGATACCAGTTATAAATTACAAGAGCCTTTTTTGGTTTTAGCCACACAAAATCCTATAGAACAAGAAGGTACTTATCCGTTACCGGAAGCACAGGTAGATAGGTTTATGCTGAAAGTGGTTGTTGTCTATCCAACAAAATCCGAAGAACAGTTAATCATTCGCCAAAATACATTAGGACTAAATGCACCTGTAATAAATCCTGTTGCATCTACCTCAGAGATTCTTACGGCAAAAGAGTTAGTGAGGCAGGTATACCTTGATGAAAAAGTAGAGAGTTACATTTTAGATATAGTTTTCGCTACCCGTTATCCAGAAAAATTTAACCTGGCAAAATTAAAACCATTGATAAGCTTTGGCGGTTCACCAAGGGCAAGTATCAACCTGGCTTTAGCTTCTAAAGCTTATGCATTTTTAAATAAAAGAGGGTATGTAATTCCGGAAGATGTAAGAAATATTTGCAGGGATGTATTGCGACATAGACTTGGGCTCACATACGAAGCAGAAGCAGAAAACGTAAATGTAGAAGATATTATTAATGAGATTTTAAAAACAGTGAATGTGCCGTAAAGGGTTGGTCGTTGGCGGTTGGTCGAATGCGAATCATAGAATTTATTTTTTAATTAAATTTTAATAAGTGCCTAATTATAAAAATTTAGACACCTGGAAAATTTCAATGCAATTAGTTAAAGAAGTTTATCTGCTAACCAAAAAATTTCCTAAAGAAGAAATTTATGCTTTGACTTCACAATGTAAAAGGGCGGCAGTTTCAATACCCGCAAATATTGCTGAAGGCTTGGGTAGGCAATACAAAAAAGACACTTTGCAATTTCTGCATATTTCAATAGGTTCAATTTATGAGCTGGAAACATTGCTGAATATTGCTGAAATGGTTGATATTATCACTGAAGATGATTTTACAAAAATAGATACACAGGTTGAAAAGACTTTGCAGATTTTAAATGGCTTTATTAACTATTATCAAAAAGCTGATTTGAAGTAAAAACCGAACAACGGGCAACGGCCAAAAAACAACGATGCTGACAACAACCGACATATTAAAAAAGGTTAGAGAGCTTGAAAT
>JBDUCK010000043.1:0-15541 GCA_040003485.1 Ferruginibacter sp.
TATGATCCAGAAATACAGCGTTATCTGCGGAACCTTATTTAACATGGTGCGGCCATTTTTAAAATTACTGCTTTGTTGAAGATTTATTGTTTTCATAGCTATCTGCTTATTAAAAAATTTATTTCATCTCTCCATAATTTTTATAGAGCTTATAATTTATAAATACAAGCAGGCTGCACATGCCCGCTAAAATAATTTATAGTAAAAGACATTTTATTACTGTTCTTTTTAAAACCGGTTTTTTCTGCCAGCCTGATATTTCTTTTTGCTACCTGCCTGGCACATAAATAACCCAGGCCTATCGCTAAAGGATAATCGCTGGACCAATGGGCATTATTGTTTATCATGGCAAGCCCCACCAGCCCGGTAATAGAATAGCCCACCGGTTTTATCCATTTTATCTCAGGATAGTTTTCGGTAAGTGTGGTAACCGTACTCATAAGTGTTGCCAAATGCCCGGACGGGAAAGCATCAAAATAAGAAGTATGGGTTTGAAAATTTTTAAAGGAGGGTAATAATTTCCAATCATCAGAATTCTCATTGCCGGGTTGTGGGCTCTGCCTGCCGGTTACCCGTTTTAAAATCTGCGTGGTAACACCCATTAAAATAAAAGATTCTGCAAGTTGGCTGGCTGTACTTAGGGCTCTGTAATTATGATTTATTTTGCCATAGACAAATAATCCTGCGCCGATCATTAACCCTGGAAACCCCTGCCCTACCTGGTACAAAGCAGTGTTCAGGTTTTGGGGAGCTTTTAAAATAGTAGTTGGTTTATTTCCCAGTTTAATAGCCCAAATGGTTTTATTTTTTTCTTCTGCATGCAAATGTATATTGCGGGAAAACTGCTGTACCCCGTTGGCAATGGATTCATCCGCCAGTAATAAAAGCCCTGTGGATGCACCAATTAATAGCAACGGGATTATGCTTCTCTTTTTACAGGTGCTGACAACTATGGCTTTTGCATCAGAAGGCAAGGCTGTAAGAAAATTAAAAGGCCGGGGTTTTTTGTAAATAAATATTTTCCCATTTCCTACCTCATAAGCCTTTTCGTTTTTTTGCAGCGGTAATAGTGCTGTATTGCCTGATTGAGCAAAAGACATTATTGCAAAATTTATCTGCAGAACCAATAACAGGAAAATTTTTTTGTTCAGCATAAAATATTTAACCAATTAAAAATTACTACTGATGAAAATTATAAACCATAGATAACCCTCCGCTATGTTGCTTATAATAGGGAACGACTACTGCGTTAATAGATTTATTTTTAAATAATTTTCGTTTTATCGCAGGATAAATAAGGTAAGAAAGTTTGGTTGAAAGAATACCTACTCCAGCTCCCGCCACTACATCACTTACCCAATGCTTGTTATTGTATAATCTTATAACGCCGGTGGCCGTAGCGGCCGCATAACCGGCGATGCCATACCATGGAGAAACATTTTTATACTCGTGCTGCAAAAAAGCTGCTGCCGCAAATGCAGTGGTAGTATGGCCGGAGGGGAAAGAATTATTACCCGAACCATCAGGACGTTCTACTTTTGTAATAGATTTTAAAGATAACACAGCCGCTGAAGAAATTACCGTCGTTAAAGCATAGATCATTGTGCGGTCACGAAAATTATTTTCGCCTTTTATGCCAAAAGCATTCAGCGCATACACCGCAACGGCCGGAGAATACTGAAGATAATTATCAACTTTTGTAACAAAACCGGAATGATCTTCCCGTAATTCTGTTTTAGTGTTAAGGTCTATTCGGCGCACCGAATTATGACCCATAGATGCAAAGCCATAGCCGATAAATACCGTGGGTATAATGTATGATTTCAAAGCGCAGTTTTTTTTCTGCGCTTTATTTTCTGTTTGTACAGCAGCAATATTTTTATTGAGAAAAACATTACTTTCTTTTATAAGAGCACTATCATTTTGTGCCTTTGCTAAAAAAGAAATAAAAATAAATACTGGAAGAATATATTTTTTCATGGTAATTACTGACATAATTTTTATGAGAAAGCAGTTATTTTTTTAGCAGTAACAACTCGCCTTACTTAAAAGTAAAACCTAATTCTGTAGCAATGTTGAGATAGGTAAAAATATATGTTTATTAACCAGCAGTTAACCCAACCCTTTTTAATAAGGCTGCAACTTACATATACTGCAAAGACAGAAACACCTTGTAAAATTTTCTCATTAATGTTATTTACATCTCAAAAAAAAGTTAGAATCGGTTTTATAAAAGCAATGCTTTTTGCTGTAATTATGGTGGGGGTGTGCCCTTTGTACAGTACTGCACAAAATAATGAAGATGCCATTGTTGGCAGGTGGATGAGCAGTGAAAATAATATAGCGGTAGAAGTGTATAAACAAACCCAGGATTTTAAAGCGATAGTAATATGGTTTGATGATACAGATGATAAAAGCAAACCTATGAATGAAAGGCTAGACGAAAAAAATCATGACAAAAATTTAAGAACGAGAAAGATTATTGGCATGGAAGCCCTGCGTGGCCTGAAATACAGTAAGGAAGACGCTGAATGGCAGCACGGAATTATTTACGATAGCAGCAGTGGGAAAGAGTGGGATGCCAAAGCCTGGATAAATAATGATGGCCTGCTGAAGGTGAGAGGTTATTGGCACTTTGCCATATTCGGCGAAAACATGACTTTTAAAAGAATGAAATAATATTATGGGCCACTGGATTTATTTAATCAACCGCTATTCTACACCCCTGCAATTATTTTTATTTGGAGGGATTTTATTTATATGCTGGAATATTGAAAATATTGCTGGCCTCGCTTTCAATTATAAAAAATGGCGCCACGCATTTTTAAATGCCGGTTTTATTTTCACAAACATCCCCGTGCAAATACTCTTAGGGTTCGCTTTTGTAAAAACAATTCAATGGACGGGCATACATCATTTCGGCATATTGCATAACCTGCACATGAGGCGTTATTTGCCGGGGCACCATCATTTTGTTTTAATGTTTCTTGCCACTTTTATATTACTTGACCTGGGGTAATATATTTATCATGTGATCATGCACAAAGTAAAAAGTCTATGGATGTTTCACCTGGTACATCACAGTGATAGTATTGTAGATGTTTCTACCACTTTGAGAGAACATCCGGGGGAAAATTTTATACGTCTTTGCTTTACCCTGCTTTGGGTCTTTTTGACCGGCGCATTTTTTTGGGCTTTATTGTTAAGACAAATTGTACAATCAGTCACTACTTTATTTGCACACATGCATTACAGGCTGCCCGAAAAAACTAATACGATCATCGGGCTTATTTTTATAACTCCTAACCTGCACCATGTGCACCACCATTACCGGCAGCCCTATACTGACAGTAACTATGGTGATGTACTAAGTATATGGGACCGGCTATTTGGTACTTTTCAAAAGACAACAAATGAAAATTTAATATTTGGTGTAGATACCTATATGAAGACCAGGGAGAACAGCAATTTTAAAACCCTTATAAAACTCCCTTTCGGGAAGTATAGAAAATCTGAACTGTAATTTTTTAAAGCATATCAACATGTAACTCTTTCTATTAAAAAAGTTATGCATGGTTTTTGAATTATTCTAACATAGTTTTAATAATCAAATAACCTGTTTAAAAAAATTATAGCAATTGCATTATAAAAAAAAAGTTGTTTTATTAATTATTTTTTTTTCAGTCGCAAGATGCATCACCGGGTATTCAGTAGAGTTAGGTAATGATGAATCTTATTACTGGTTGTATAGCCAACACCTGCAATGGAATTATTTTGATCATCCGCCGATGGTTGCGCTCATGGCCAGGTTCTTCACCGCTAACCTGCTGCTGCAGGATCATCTTATATTTTTAAGGCTGGGCAGTATTGTGGGTTGTGCATTATCTACCTGGTTTATTTTTAAATGCGTAGCCGTTATTAAAGATGAAAGGGCAGGTTGGTTTGCGGCTTGTCTTTACAGTGCTTCTTATTATGCAGGTATTACCGCAGGGCTTTTTTTAATGCCCGATTCGCCGCAAATGGTTTTCTGGACATTTAGTTTATGGATGATTGCCCGGATAGAAAAAGATGAAAACAATTGGTTAAACTGGGTTTTATTTGGTATTGCCTCGGGGCTGTGTATTTTTAGCAAAGTACATGGCATATTTATCTGGATTGGCCTGGGAAGTTTTATCCTGTCAAAAAAAAGAGCCTGGCTTGTTAACCCCAAACTTTACCTGGCGCTGGTATTGGCGTTAATGATAACCTCTCCAATTCTTATCTGGAACATTAAAAATGATTTTATTACCTATCGTTTCCACAGCGAACGCATTGCTATCAGGGGCTTTCACAGCAACTGGTATAGTTTATTTAAAGCTATCATTTCGCAGTTTATAATAAATAACCCCGTAAATGTGCTGCTTATCATTACCGCACTTTTTACCGGGTTAAACCGTAAAATTAAATCAAGCGCACTTGACATGTATAATTTTACAGCCCTGCCATTAATTTTTATTTTGCTCTTCATGTCATTCTTTAGGCAAACACTGCCACACTGGAGCGGACCGGCATTTGTATCTCTTATTCCCCTGGCAGCTGTATGGTTAGCCGGGTTAAAGACCACCACTGTTTTTCCGTCGGCAGTAAAATGGAGCCTCGGCTTTTATATTACTTTTTTAATTGGCTGCACTGCTGTTATCAATTACTATCCGGGTAATTTGGGAAATAAGACAAGTAAGGATTTAGGCCAGGGAGATATAACACTTGATATGTATGGATGGGAAAAAGCAGGCAAAGAATTTGAAACAATTTATAAGAATGATTTAAACGCAGGTATCATGCCGGCCGGCACACCTATAGTATGTAATAACTGGTGGGGTGCCCACGAAGAATATTATTTTTGCCGCCCGCTGGCAATTAAAATGATCGGCCTTGGACCCGTGAATGAAATTCATCAATACGCCTGGCTAAATAAAAATAGAAGTCTTAATGCCAATCTTAGCAATGCCTACTGCATTATACATTCCGATGAAAATTACAATGCGTATGAGAAATATGGAAAATATTATTCTACAATAGATACTGCTGCCGTTGTTAAAATAAACAGGAATAAAAAACCGGCACACAGCTTTTATATTTTAAGGATGAAGGGCTGGAGAAATATTGCTCTCACTATAGCCCGTTGATCTTGTCCTTATTCTGCCGGTGTATTTAAATTAGAATCACGCTCTTCATTTTTCTTTTTAAATTCCAGCTTACCAAACTTCCAGGTGAAGTTGATGCCTATTGACCTGAATGGGATTTTACGCTCGCCATTTATCGTGAAATTTGGCCCGAATAAAACTGTTTTCTGTTTTAAATATTCGCTGAAAGGGTTGCTGGCTGTAAGGGCTATGCTTCCTTTCTTTTTCCAGAATTGTTTACGAATGGCAGTGCTGTAAGAGGTAAATGATGGATATATTCCCTGAGCTTCATGGCGGGCAGCATTAAAGTTGCCAAAAAATTCTGCTACCAGTGTATTGGTAAACTGGTAACTGGCATTAATATTAAAACGATAATTAAAGCTATTGTTGTTATATCCTTTATCAATGGCATTAATAGTATGCCGCTGAAAGAAAAATATATTACCCCTGACATTTAATTTGGGGGTGAAATGAAAATCGCCAAACAAATTAAGCCCTGCGTTATTTTCCTGCCCGATATTCTGACGGGTGCTAACGGCGACATTTGTAAATACTGAATCACCAACCATAAATGATGGATAATAAACTATGTAAGGTTGTATATCATGATCATTAATGCGGTAAAATAAATTTATCATCATCGAGCCAAGCTTACCAAAGTCCCTGCTGTAGCCAAGTTCGTACCGGCGCCCTATTTCTGGTTGTAAATAAGGGTTACCGGTTGATAAATTTTTAGGATCCGTTGTATTTACAAACGGATTCAGATCTTCATAATCAGGGCGCTCTATTCTTTTAGAAAAACTAAGTTTAAAGGTCTGCTTATCTCCTATTTTTTTTGATAAAAAAATGGATGGAACAAATGTATTGTATCCCGGAACTTTTACCTGTTGTTGCGCATCGGAGTAATAAGAATTGATTTCTGTACGCTCATACCGACCGCCTATTTTAGCCTCAAATAATTTTGCTACGGGGAAACTTAATTCAGCATAGCCTGCATATACTTTTTGATTGTACGTTAAATTATTGGTCAGTGACGCATCTGGCTGATACTCCTGTAATACAGGCTGCAGGCTACTTACATCGGAGTTACTGGTAATATCATAAAAACTAGTTTTGGCACCCAGGCCCAGGTTAATATCTTTTTGTAAGGGCTGGGTATAATCAATCTTTATTTCGGTTTCCCTGATCTTTGCCGGGTTGTATGCTCTTGTTCCATACTGTACCGAATCCTGCGGAAGATCAAATTCTTCTGTGTAAGAACGGCCTTGATTATTTCCTGTGCTGGTATTAAAACTCAGTTCAAGTTCCTGGTCTTCTTTTGCAAATGTTCTTTTATAATTTAAAGAAGCATCTACATTATGATAGATATATTTACTGCCAGCATTTATTAAAGAAAGTATATCAGGCAAGCTATTTCCTTTATCCGCCTGCAATGCCTGGTTGGTGTACCCGCTCCCACTAAATCCAAAATAATTGTAGGAGAAATTTCCCGAAAAATTATTTAATTTTTTATAGGTCCAGTCAAAGCCAGCGCCTGTTTGAAAGCCTTGCCTTTGAAAACGGCTTTGCGAAAGCTGGTGCAGCGTACTGATAATATTACTGTCTGTTGTTACCCGGTAGTTGTCATTGGTAGTTTTAGAGGGCAGCCTTTTATTACCACTAAAAAATGCATTTGCGCCGAAATTACTTTTGCGTGCATTCAAATTCAGAGAGCCATTCTCAGTTCTTGTTCCGGCCGTCAATGATATATTTCCATTATACCCTTTGGTATTATTTTGTTTTAAAATAATATTAATGATACCTCCTAATCCCTGGGCATCATATTTTGCACCCGGGTTTGTTATAACCTCAACACTTTTTATCTGGCTGGCCGGGATGGATTGCAATACGTCCGCAATATTACTTCCGAAGGCAGTAGATGGTTTTCCATTAATCAAAAACCTGATGCCTGAAGCACCGGACAACTGTACGTTGCCATCAACATCTACTGAAACCTGCGGGATTTTTTTTAAAACATCTGTTGCGACACCAGTTTGCGACGTGAGATCTTTTTCTGCATTAAAAACCAGTTTATCAATTTTGTTTTCTATAAGTTTTGATTGAGCAACCACTGTAACTCCCTGAAGGGATTTTTTGTGCAGGGTCAATGAAATATTTTTAAGATCAATGATAGCGTCTTTTTTACTCAGCACCAGTTCTTTTACAGTATATGGTGTGTAACCGATATTTTCAAACAAAATACTGAATGTGCCTTCCGGAATATCTGGCAGCGTAAAGGTTCCGGATTTATCGGTAGTAGTCCCAGTCAGAGGCTTTTTTTCTCCTTTAATAAATATGGTCACCGTTCCATATTCCAAAGGTTCGTTTGTTGCAGCATCTGTTAGTGTCCCCATAATGCTGTTGCCGGTGCTGGTTTGCGCTTTTACAAAATTGGCAATTGTTACTACGCAAACCAACAAAATAATTTTTTTCATTTATTTTTTTTAAAATCCAGCGCAAATGTCCTTATGAATCCTGTATAAATTTTGTTTTTACAGAAAGTATAATTTTATTTTTTGTGAGTGGTATAATTCCACTGGTAAGTGGCAGCATCTTTAATATGGCAGAAAGGCTTATAAAATAAAAAAAGCCATAATTTAATTATGACTTTTTATCCTTATAAAAATTCAAATCTATACGCTTTCAATGCCGGTATCAAACTGGGTACTTTCTACTTTTTCTACAGCTTTATCAGCAATGTTATCTACACCATCTCTAATGCTGTCAATACGATCAGCTATAGAGTCTGTTATGCTGTTCCAACTTTCTTTTAAGGTTGTGCCGATGTTGGCAATTTTTGTTCGGGTCCTTCTCCCTTTTGAGGGTGCATAAAGAATCCCCAGAACAGCGCCGGCCATAAAGCCTATTAATAATTTTTTCATGTTTTATGTTATTAGTTAATTAATTAAGTAATAACAATACATTATTGTGCCAGTATTTGGTTGAAATAAAAAAATATATGAGAATCTGTTTGCTGAAATTAACGCTGCATAGTAAACTGATAAATATAGCCGGCACCACCAAGCTTTCCTTCTGTACTGATATATAAAATACCATCAGGTGAAAAACACATGCCCTCTGGCTGGATAAGCAGGTCTTTGTTTATCAGTTGAAAATTTTTTAACACTCCATCGTGGGTAAATACGGCCATACACTTTGTTTCTTTTGAACTTAGTATATAGATATCATGAGTTATTGGATGCACTGCAATGGCAGATGGATAGAAACTTTCCTTTTCGCCGGTAAGTTCTTTAAAATCTTTTTTGTGTATTAACATAAAAGGCTTGGTAAGCAGGGAATCACCTGCTATATTATATTGATAAATGGCCCTTGTAGATTTTTTTTCAGCTTCTTCAGCTGCATCTTCCTTACATGCTATCAGCAGGTTTTGAGAAACAGGATCAAAACAGAGGCCTTCTGTATTATTTATTTTAGATAAAAATGTTTCTACTTCTTTTACCTGTAGCTTATTTTGCCAGTCAGTAATTTTATAAACAGTTCCATGGCTCCATAATGCATAGGCCGTATTATTTACTAATGCCACATCTTCTATATCAATTTTTTTGCCTGCTATATCTTCTTTAAAAGGTATTGTCTTTTCAATAACTGCCGCACTATCTTTTAAATTAAGTAAATATAAATTGGGATGCAGATCTTCAATAACCAACAAATGGTCTTTATCTATCCAGGTATTGCCTGATATTTCCAGCAAAGCAGGCGGTAACTGCCATTTTTTTTGTGGATGATCTAAATCGTAACCAGAAACGGGTATTTGCTGTGCCGTTTGATTTCTAAGAGTATCTGTGTCATCTGCACTCACCTTTTTTGCGCTTTGATTACACGAGAACAAAAGCAATGAAATAAATACTATCAAAGTAGATGGAATGTTTTTTAATTGCATGAAATATTTTTTATTAACCCTTTATCGGCCTACCATAAACTATTCAATAATTATTCCTTAGTCCATTAATCATTAGTTAATGGAGCAGGGTTTAATGATGATAATAAATAATGTGATTAAAACTTCCACACCAAACCGGGTTGTAATTTCCCCAATGAGTAATCCAGGTTTAACGATACTGAAGAAGTTTTATATTTTCCTGATTTTATACGGGCATAACGGTGGTAATTATTTACTATCTGGTTTCCTGTAAGGTAACCGAGCATACCTCCTACTAATATATCAGTAAACCAATGTTTATTTTCTATGGTTCTGCTCACAGCAATTAAACTGGCTGCACTGTAAGCAAGTATCGGAATAAAAGGCTTGTCTTTATATTCTTTTGCAAATACCGTTGCAGCTGCAAATGCAACTGTAGCATGGCCCGATGGAAAGGAACTGTTTAATTTTTTGCCATTAATATCTCTTATTGTTGGCGCAAACGGGCCCTTAAATGTCGGTTGATTTTGATAGACGTTATCTGCGAAATAATTGGGCCGTTGCCGGCCACTTAAAAATTTAAAAACAGTTTCCATAATACTGGCCGTAATATATGCCTGGGTAGCTAAAAGGGTTGTCGTTTTCACTTTCTGGTTTTTAAATATAAAACCATAAGCCCCCAACGTGCCTAGGGTGTAGGCTTCGTATAAGCCGCCAAACTGGGTAATAAAATGGCTGGTACTTCTTACACTTGTACTCCTGGTAGCAATACGGGTAGTAAATTTATTTATAGGTTTATCTGCAAAAGTAAGTGCCGCTGTGCCGGCTGCAAAAGCCGCCACTTTTATCCAGTTTTTTTTGGTGGTATGAAATGGTGTGGTAAACTGTTGTTTTATATTACTACCCAACAGAATAAAATAAGTATTAAAATCCAGGTTGGTATTCTCAGTGTAGGCAGCAGGATCTATATTGTTATTTGGTTTAATTCCTTCAGTATTTTTTTTCTCTTGAAGGCTGTCTAATTTTTTTATAAGCGTATCTGCTTTTACCGGTTCCTGGGCATAACTTAACATGGGGAATAATAGAACCAGTATACTTAATTTCAAACCATTGATCATAGGAAATATTTTACCTTTTTTGCAACATAGCTGGCAATTCCGTTTCAATTCTGAAGCACCTTACCCGTTATGAAAATAGTGTGCCAATAGGCACAACTATTGCATCTATACAAATAAATATTTTCTTTTAAAATAATTGTATGAAAAATTTAATAGCAATCCTGGTGGTTTTATGTCCATGGGCATATGCTTCAGCACAAAACAATATTAATAATAACGGGGGTAGCACACCAGCAAGCAATCCAACTTTACAAAGTGCAACTTCCAACTCCAACAATAGCAATTCCGGCGTAAATCCACAGGGAAATCCGGGCACCATCTTAAATTCTAACAGTAATAGCAGCAGCGGCGGTTTTCAAACTCCTACCCCGGTTTTGGAACCTGGTGTAAAATTAAACAGTGGAGGGAATAATGCAATTTTACCGGCAACTATAGACCATCCAAACAACAGGCCTAAGGTAAGGGTAGACAGCAGCCCGCAGCCGCTAGAAAAAAACTTAAATAAAAATCCCTCATCGATACCCACCCCGGCAACCAGGGATAAAAATGCGCACATAGATAGTATGATCAGGGCCATTGATAGAAGACACGCAGAAAACAAAAAGCCAGCGAAAGTGTCTATCAAGACCTCAGTTAAAAAAGTAAAAAATAATAATTAATCTACAAAGATTTACCTGAAAGGAGTATTGCATAAAAATATTTCCTCTTATATCTTTGTTCCAGGTTTTTCATAGGATATTGGATTTTAAAACAGGGCTGAATTTCTATTCTGGCCCTTTTTTTATGCCATTATTTTAAGGGCAGTTTTAGCAAGCCGGGCTGGGAAGTTGGCTTATTTTTTGAACCAGTTTAAAAAAATTTTATCATGAAAAAGGTACTGATCGCCATAGATTACAATCCCTCGTCACAAAAAGTTGCAGAAAAAGGATATGAACTGGCAAAGGCTATGAATGCCACTATTTTATTGGTACATGTAATTGCAGAAGCTGTCTATTATGCAATGCCTTATTCACCCATCATGGGTTATGAGGGCTTCATTGCAAATAATACTGCCTTGCTGGGTGATGAGTTAAATAAAGAAGCAGGCAATTTTTTAAAGGCATCTGCTAAACACCTGGGAGATGAAAGTATTACCACGCAGGTGCTGGAGGGGAATGTAGCTGACAGTATTCTGGAGTATGCAAAAAAAGAAGCAGTAGATCTAATGGTGCTGGGCTCTCATAGCCATAGTGGCCTGTTCAAAATATTTATCGGCGATGTGGCAGAAAAAGTTTTAAAACATACTGCAATCCCTTTATTGATCATTCCTAATAAGGAAGAAAAAAATTCTGCTGATGGTAAAACTGAAACAGCGTGATCTGCAGTTTCTTCTCATAAAATTCTTTATTTACAATTGCATTCCCCGGCAGGTGTAGTAGTTAAGTATTATCTTAGTCATTTAAATATATTTTTGACGGCATTGCTTTTTCTTATCAGCAATTGAGCATACCAGATTAATTTTTTTTCTCAATGCAAAATCAACATTCCATTTTAGAAGTACAAGGCCTTAATGTATTTTATGATGCATTCCAGGCAGTAAATAATGTATCTTTTGAGGTGAAGGCGGGAGAAATATTTGGGCTGCTCGGGCCTAATGGTGCCGGAAAAACGAGTACATTAAGTGCTGTGGAAGGCTTACTACAACCCCAGTCTGGTAATATTACCGTTGCCGGCTTCAACCGAAATGAAAGGCCTTTATACGCACGGGCAAATATGGGCGTTCAATTGCAGGCCACAAGTTTTCAGCCCGAATTAGCTGTTAGTGAAATCATAGAGCTCTATGCCGGTATTTATGGTGTAGAAATGACGAAAGAAAAACTGGCTGCTATTTTATCAGGCATAAAATTAGAAGATGCAGCAGCCAAGCGTTTTGGCCAGCTTTCCGGCGGGCAACAGCAACGGGTTTCGTTGGTAATTGCGCTGATCCATAACCCACCGCTTGTATTACTTGATGAACCTACTACCGGCCTTGATCCACAATCCCGTCGCCAGTTGTGGCTGCGTATGGAAAGTATGCGTGCCAATGGCCACGGAATTTTACTTACAACCCATTCAATGGAAGAAGCCGAAGCTGTATGCGACCGCATTGCAATTATTGACCATGGAAAAATTATTGCCATTGATACACCGCAACTATTAGTTGATAAACACCGCGGCGATGCAGATGTAATTGCCGCCTCCCGTAAAGGAAAAATCACTTTAGAAGATGTTTTCATTGGCCTTACCGGCACCGAGATAAGATCATAAAAGCAAATTATAAAATGCAAACTATTATACCTAGTACTTCAAAAGCATTAACTTCTTTACTGCGTGCAGATTTTACCACTCAATGGCGTAATCGCAGATCCGTTGTACTCGTACTATTGGTGCCTGTTATCATTCTTATTTCCTGGAAAGGACTGATAGAAAAACTTGGTGGTGCCTTTGCTCTTTCCAATTGTATCACCATCGGCCTTACGGCTGTTGGACTGATGGGCTATTCCAATGCGATTGCCCGTGACCGTGATAAAGGAATTTTTCAACGCTTAAGAGTGGCGCCAGTGCCGGTATGGACCATTATGGTAAGCAGGCTGCTGGTACAATTAGCCATGATATTATTAGTAACAACTGCTGTATTTGTAGCAGGGCATTATTATGATAAAGTTACGCTTACTGCAAGGGCTTATACCATGGGCTATTTAATGTCTGTTGTAGGCGGCGCTTTATACCTTGGCCTGGGGCAGGCCATTGTGGGCCGTATTAAAAATGCAGAAACGGTAAACAGTACTACCCGCCTGGTGTATTTTGTTTTTATTATGGTAGGTATGTTTGGCGATCTGGGCATGCTTGGCGATAAGGTAAACAACATTGTAAAATGGTCTCCATATGGCGCAGTGAAACATATTATTTCGGCTGCACTTCAACCGGGCACCTGGTCATCGGAAACATCTATTTATTTACTTGTGACTATTGGCTATGCGTTCGTATTTTCTGTGCTTGGCATTAAATGGTTTAAATGGAACAGTTCTAAATAATAAGCTGCACTATAAATTAAGTTGCCGTTTCCAGGCAGACATGCCGCCACTGAGGTTTACCAGGTTGTGATAATTATGTTTTTGTTGCAACCGCTGAATAGCCAGCTGGCTACGGATTCCTTTCTGGCAGTAAATGATCACGGGTCTATCGTTTGGAATTAATGAAAGGTTTTCGAAAATCGAGTTAAGTGGAATCAGTTGCCCGCCGATATTAAATTCCTGGTGCTCCCATAGCTCCCTTACATCTATCAGGAAAATAATTTCGTTACCATCCATTTTATATTTCAGTGTTATGGCATCGATAGAATTCACGACTGTATTATTTTCAGAGTTATAGTATATCCACAAGAATTAAAACCTATTCTTCTTCATCCTCATTATATATCCTGTTCATTCTCAGTTTACCGCTTGGGGCAACAACCAACGGAAATTTTTCCACTGCTACATTACTTTGATCGAGGCCAAAACCTTTTTCTTCACTTAAAGAAATTTCTTTTATCCAGAAATAACTTTTCATCACCAGCTTTTCAATAAATGGTAGTTCATTATCCTGGCTAAGAAATTTTTCCAAAACAATAAACTGAAAATCGCCTACCATATTATTTTTTTGCTGGCTTTCGTAACGGCTCGTAATATTCACTTCACGGTTGGCCACCAGGTCTTCCACAACTTTTTTAAACATCAGGTTTAGCCGTGGTGCTATACGGAAACCAAGTCTGAACTCTACCCGTATAATATCATTTGGAATAATATGCTCTACAGAATATTCACTGGTATATGGATCATCTAAAGTATCTACATGAACAAACCAATAAATATCTGCCCGTTTAGGCTTGCCGCTGAGTACGCTGTAAATAATTTTATGTTCAATTTCTTTAGGATTATTTGCACTGGTGAGATACACAAGATGTGTAGCATATTTGGGAACAGAATTATCATTACTCAATTCTTCCAACTTAGGAACATACTCATCTACCCGAACAAACTCTACATACCTGTTTTTAATTTTGCGGGCCCTGTACCATACATACATTACAAAAAATAAGCCGCCGCCGATGATGAGTGTTACATAACCGCCATGTGAAAACTTATTTAAATTGGCAATTAAAAAACTTATTTCAATTGTACTGAACACTGATAAAAATAAATAGATTAAAAACTGTTTTACCCGTTTCTTGATCAGGTAATTGGCAAATAAAATGGTGGTAGCCATCATACACAAAGTAATGGCCAGGCCATATGCAGCGCCCATGGCACCCGAGGTTTGAAAGTAAAGTACTACGCCACAACAACCGGCAAATAAAAGGGTATTAATACCGGGAATGAACAATTGACCCTTTGCTTCCGATGGATAATTTATTTTCATACGTGGCCAGAGATTAAGCCTTATCGCTTCACTGATAAGCGTGAAAGAGCCACTGATTAAAGCCTGGCTGGCTATGATGGCAGCCATTGTAGCAATTATAATACCTGGTGTAAGAAACCACTCGGGCATAAGGTCGTAAAAGGGATTACTCATTTCTACCGCCAATGGATGCGTGGCTGTAAAACCAGGTTGGGCCAATAATTCTTTGGTAGCAAAAACAGTCCCTTTATAATTATGCAGCAAGTAAGAGCCTTGGCCAAGGTAGTTAAGAATAAGAGCGCTTTTTACATATATCCAGCTGTACCTGATATTATCCTTGCCGCAATGGCCCAGATCGCTGTAGAGTGCTTCTGCACCCGTAGTACAGAGAAAGACGGCGCCCAGCAATAAAAACCCTTTTGGGTATTGGGTTAATAATTTTAAGGCATACCATGGGTTGAAGGCTTTTAAAATATCGAGATCATCTGCAATATGTACAAAGCCTAAAATGGCCAGCATACTAAACCAGATGATCATTATAGGGCCGAACATTTTACCCAGGGAAGCGGTGCCAAACTGCTGCAAAAAAAACAGTGCAGATAATATAACCAGAACGATAATGATTATGGTACGCAGGTGTATGCCATGCAGCAATGGAATACTGTCAAGGCCTTCTATGGCAGCAGTAACGGTGATGGGAGGTGTAATCATACCATCGGCCAGAAGTGCTGCCCCGCCTATCATTGCAGGTAATACCAGCCATTTTTTTTGCCGCCGCACCAGGGTGTACAATGAAAAAATACCTCCTTCACCTTTGTTATCTGCCTGCAGGGTAAGTATTACATATTTTATAGTTGTTTGTAAAGTAAGCGTCCAGATGATGCAGGAGAGGCCGCCGATAATAAGCAGGTCGCTGATGGCTTTTCCGTTTATAATTTCGCTGA
>JBDUCK010000290.1:0-4560 GCA_040003485.1 Ferruginibacter sp.
AATTCATTGTACTCATCATCTATTATGAGCTTGACCGTTTACGAGTTGTGTTTTAATTTTAAATAAAATTATCGTTTCTTTATCTTGGTTTTTATAGGGTAGGGCACAGCCTCAAATTTCCACAACAAAAATTTATAAATACTATTCTTGTAAAAAGCATTGGTAAAATTAACCGGTTTAATTATAAAAGATAAATATGAAATCTACAGTTTTCATTTTCTTCCTGTGGTTGTTTCAGTCATTCGCATTTGGGCAGAATAAAAAAATTACTACTGAGCAATACAAACAGGATTTCGATTTTTTCTGGACGAGTATTAACGATGAGTATTGCTATTTTGATAAGAAGCATACAGACTGGTTACAGGTAAAAGAAATATATTACCCGATGGTTGACACGGTTACCGGGAGAGATCAATTTGTAACCATTTTAGAAAAAGCATTTGGTTAAATTTATGATCACCATGCTGTTTTAAATACCAATACAGATAACTCTCAACGGCTTGTTCCCTCTGGTACAGATACCTGGGCAGAATACGTAAATGGAAAACCCATTATTACAGAACTGAGAAAAGGTTTTGGGGCTGAAGCTTCCGGGATCTTTGCCGGCATGGAAGTGGAAGCAGTAAATAATATTCCTGTAGAATCAGCGATAGCGGCTTTTCTGCCCAGGGCGCTGAAGCCTGTTACTAATGAAGCAAAAAGTTTTGCCCTCCGGTCATTGCTTGCAGGCAACCATCTTGACCCGAGGAAGTTTACCCTGAAATACCAGGGTACAACAAAAGATTTTTTCCCAGATAAAACAGGCTTGCTTTTAGAGCATATTAAATATCCTGCTAAAATTCAATCAAAACTTATTGGCAATGTTGGTTACCTCAAAATTAATGATTGCCTGTATGATAATGAATTAATTCCGCTGTTCGATAGTGTTATGCAAACTTTTAAAAATTCCAGTTCCCTCATCCTTGATTTTCGGGAAACCCCCAGTGGCGGCAATACCTCGGTTGCCAAAGCAATTTTAGGCTGGTTTACTGACAAAGAACACTTTTATCAAAAACATGAATACTATGCAGAAGAAAAAGCTACCGGCATTAAAAGAAGCTGGGTAGAAATTGTTTCTCCACGAAAAGGTAAATACTATGATAAACCAATAACGGTTTTATGTAACCATTGGACAGGCAGTATTGCAGAAGGAATTGTAATTGGTTTTGATGCATTGAACAGGCCAGGTACAAAAATTATCGGTACTGAGATGGCACGCCTGAATGGAGCTGTTTACAGTTTTGAAATGCCCAATACCAGGATACGTTTCACTTTTCCAGTGGAAAGGTTATACCACATTAATGGATTACCCAGGGAACAATATATTCCGCCGGTATTTATTGACTGGAGAAAAGCAGAGGAAAAACCGGGTGCAGATGTATTTATAGAAAAGGCATTGCAATATTTTAAAACTAAATAGTGATTATTTGCGGTTAAGCATTTAAAAAAATATCCTGAAATTTTGAAAGCGCTGATAAGATCAGCTAAAAGCGGAAGCTTCCTGTATTAATGCGTGGTTTGCAAAAGCATAATTCAACTTCAGCCAATAAAGAATTCCCACAATTTCCAAAAAATCGTACTCACCATATCGTTTACTAATCTTCTGTCACCGGCTCAACCAATTATTAATTTGCTTTGCAGTAATAATAAACTTTCGTTCCTTTAATGAGCAGCATTCCCGTGTGAACTAATCCTAAAATTATCAAACTGTGGCACTATCTCACTTTGCGCCTCATACTAAACGATATTTCACTAAATGAAAATCATCACGTGGAACTGCAATATGGCTTTCAGAAAAAAAGCAGTCTTTATTTTGAAGCATGAGCCCGATATTTTAATTGTGCCGGAATGTGAACATCCGGATAAATTAATATTCCCGGCTGACACACCAAAACCAACAGACATTTTATGGTTTGGTAAAAATCACAACAAAGGGCTGGCAATATTTTCCTACAGTAACTTTCGTTTTACGGTTTTGGACAATCACAACAAGGACCTGCAAATGATAATACCAATTGCGGTAACGAACGGAAAATTTAATTTTAACCTCTTTGCAATCTGGGCTAACAATCCTACCGACCGGGACGGGCAATACATTGAACAGGTTTGGAAAGCTGTTAATCATTACGACAGTTTGCTCAAAGCCACAAAAACAATTATTGCCGGCGACTTTAACAGCAATACAATCTGGGACAGAAAACGCCGGGAAGGGAATCATTCAAATGTTGTAAAATTTTTAGAAAGCAAAGGCATTTTCAGCACTTATCATTTACATCATAAACAGGCACAGGGTACAGAAGAACATCCCACACTTTATTTGTACCGGCACCAAGACAAACCTTATCATATTGACTATTGTTTTGTTTCGGCAGACATGGCGGAAAAACTTGAATCAGTAGAAATAGGCGATTATGATTTCTGGACAAAATATAGCGACCACGTTCCGGTAATTGTTACATTTGACAATAGCTAAGTGAACAGTTGCAAATACAGACTATTATATTTTGTACAACTTTTAAAAACATTTCTTTACCACAAAAATAATTTGATATGACCTTAAAAGAAATCATGTCTGAGTTAAAATCCCTGGGAAATGAAAATACAAAGAGGGTTCTTTTAAAACATGGGGTGAAAGAACCTTTTTTTGGCGTTAAGGTTGAAGATCTGAAAACAATACAAAAAAAAATAAAGACAGATTATACCTTATCCAATGAACTTTATTTTACCAATAATGCGGACGCAATGTACCTGGCAGGCCTTATTGCTGATGATGAAAAAATGACAAAGAAGGATCTCCAGGCTTGGGTAAAACTTGCTGTTTCTGATAATATTAGCGGTTATACTGTTCCATGGGTGGCTGCCGGTAGCAAGCATGGTTTTGAGCTGGCGATGGAATGGATAAATGCTAAGGAGGAACATATTGCTGCTGCCGGTTGGTCTACTTTGAGTGGCCTGGTAACTATAAAACCAGATAGTGAATTAGACCTCGGAATTTTAAAAAGCCTGGTTGATCGTGTGGTGAAAACTATACATACTTCTAAAAACCGGGAACGTAAAACTATGAATGGATTTATTATAGCAGCAGGCACCTATGTACAGGACTTAACAAAATATGCTGTTGCTGCAGCGGTTAAAATTGGTGCTGTAAGTATAGATAATAACGGGACAGCCTGTAAAACACCGGATGCTGCAGAATATATTAAAAAGGCAACGGGCAAAAAGTTACCGGGGAGTAAAAAGAAAACTTTAAAATGCTAGTGCTATTATTTTCGATAATGGAATAAATGCGGGGCAAATATTAGTCACCTTAAAATAAAATTAAATGAAAAAGCACATGTATCCTTGTTTATGGTTTGATGGCCAGGCGAGGGCAGCAGCAGATTTTTATTGCAGCATTTTTCCTGGTTCAAAAATAATAAATGATTCAGGAATGGTGGTAAATTTTGAACTTAACGGGCAATTCTTCATGGGCCTGAATGGCGACGATAACTTTAAATTTAACGAAGCTGTTTCTTTCGTTATTCCCTGTAAAGACCAGGAAGAAATTGACTATTACTGGTACAAACTTATTGCCGATGGCGGTAAGGAAAGTATGTGCGGCTGGTGTAAAGATAAGTTCGGCTTATCCTGGCAGGTAGTGCCAACTATACTGGGTGAGTTAATGGCTGATCCTGTAAACGGGCAACGTGTGGTGCAGGCATTTATGAAAATGAAAAAATTTGATATTGAAGCCTTGAAAAATGCTTAGGTTATGAAAAGAAGACGAGGCTACCGGGCAATGATTTTTATTACAAAATAATTATACTCATGAGATCAATATTTGAAGACAAAACAAGAGCTGAATTAATAAACAGGATTACCTCACTAAATGAAAACAGCCCAGCGCAATGGGGCAAAATGAATGTTTCACAAATGATGAAACATTGCACAAAATGGGATGAAATGGCCCTGGGCAAAAAGAAATATAAGCAATCATTTATCGGCAGGTTATTTGGCAGGATGGCGTTAAAGGATATGATGAAAGATGAACCGATGAAAAAAAACATGCCTACTGTTCCTTCTTTTAAAATAAGGGAGAATACTGATATTACTGAAGAAAAAAATAAATGGATCAGGCTGCTGGATGAGTACAGGCATTTTTCAAACGATGGCTTTATTCATCCGTTTTTTGGGGCAATGACGAAAGAAAATACGGGCTATATGGTGTATAAACATATCGACCATCATCTAAAGCAGTTTAATAGTTAGTAGTAAATGGGAAAGGAAAACCGGGCGGCAATAAAAATCAAATCTTTTTTTATAGAATTATTCTGAAAATTAATTACGACTATCAGGCAACGGGCATGGGGAAAAATTCAGAGCTGATGCGTCGGATATCATGGAACCTGTTTACAAAATGGCATGGTTTTTTGGGAAATAAATCTGGCGCAGCCACATTTAAACGGGCCGAACCGAAAGTAATCAAGTAAAAATAAAATAAGATTATATGGAAAATAACAGCGTCTCTTTTCACAGAGTTCT
>JBDUCK010000291.1:0-4550 GCA_040003485.1 Ferruginibacter sp.
CTTTGTCGTACAATAAAAAATCTGTACTGCCGAGCCTGATATTTTTTAAAAGTGCTTCATCAAAAAGACTATTATCTAACTCTATTGCTTTTGTTTTACCTGCTGCTTTTTTGTTTTGATAGACGGCAAGTAAGCCGCCACTTGTTGTAAGAGAATCTGCCTTAAGCTGGTCGTTTAAAATAAAAGCATTGGTAGAGAGCCCCGCCAACCGGATGTTTCGCAGATCTATCATCAGCCTGTTTGGTGAAAGGTACCTTTGTGTAAAGCGATCTACTTTAATAAACCGGCCTGGGGCATTATATTCCACAGCATCAAAGCTGAAAAGCTTTTCTGTTTTCTCATTTTTTACATTCACCGTTTTTACAGTAGTTATTACATCCTTTATAAAATAACTGATGAGGTTATCGTAGTTACGGGAGCTATCTATTTTTAAATTTTTAAGATCAAGGTTTACGCCCTGTAAGGTTGTATATGGGCTTCTTTTGCCTCTTGCAAATGCAATAGTGCCATCAATTATTTTTATCTGTCCCGCCTGTATACTTTTAAACTTGCCGGTGATTTTTTCATACAGTGCCAGCGTATCAGCAGACGTCATTTTTTTTGGTTCATCTTTACCAGTACTAATAATGGTAATTACCGGCCGCAATATTTCAATAATATTTGCTTCTATTTTATTTTTTTGTAAAAAAGAGGGAATGTTTGCACCGAGTATAGCAATGCGTGCTATATGTACATTAAAAATCGTGGCGGGCACGGCAGATGAATCAACTGAATATAATTGTTCTTGCAGGGAATCTGATTGGAGTACCACATTATAAAACATTGCATTACCTGCAACTTCATCTATCCGGCTGCTATCATAATGAATGTAGTAGGTGCTGTCTGTACCTTTTGCAACAGCCTTTTCAATCTGGTGACGTAAAATTCCTTTTTTGTTAAGTTGCCACCACAACAAGGCGCCCAAGAATGCAATGCCAATAATAATTAAAATGATTTTAATAGATTTTTTCAAACGTTAGATTTATAAAATAAAAAATTAAAAAGGCAGCCCTATGGCGATGTTAAGGATCAGGTTTTCTCTTCTCCAGGCTTTGCTGCCAAAATCAAATTGATTAAATACCCACCGCTGCCCGTCGGGTAGGTAGGGTTTGCGTAGCGGAATGCCAAGGTCTAATCTTATTAAAAGTACCGTTGCATCAAAGCGAACGCCAAAGCCGGAAGCTACCGCTATTTCTTTATAAAAGCTTTTGGTAAGTTTCCCTTTTGGCCCAAAAAGTAAAGTATCTTTTGTCCAGATATTTCCGGCATCTATAAACACCGCACCACTCAAAGTTTTGGTAAATGGAATCCGTAATTCTGTATTAGCAAGCAGTTTAAAATCACCACCGATTATCTGGAAAAAATTCTGATCCTGTGCCGTAGTTTTATAAGTGCCGGGCCCCAGCGTCAGCGATCTGAAGCCCCGGATACTATTGGCTCCGCCGATAGTGTAAAGTTTAGTAAAAGGCAAAACTTTTGAGTTGTTGTATGGCACACCGATGCCGAATGAGATGCGGTTTGCCCAATCATAATTTTTAGGAAGCTTGCGGGTATAGTGCAGGTCCATGTCTAACTTTGCATACTGGGCAAAGGGAGTTCCAAAAATGGTTTTTTGCCTGTAGCTTTTAGCCCCCGTAATAAGGCCGGCAATATTGCCGGAAAGATCCACGCTGGTATTTAAATACCATTTATTGTTACGGGATTTAAATCCAGAATTATAGGTGTATGAAAAAAAAGAACCCAGCACGGCTTCTGAATAAACATTTAATAAAAGAGAAGGATTCTGCAGGGTTTGCTTCAAAAAAGTATCAGTTACGTTTGTAGCTTTTAAATAGCTAAGTGCAAATGGCGCAAATGTAAATTCGTTCTGCACATTTGTTTTCCAGGTAAACTGGTACTGAAAACGAAACAGGTTTTTTGTATAAAAAAGATTCCTTTTGTACCATTCGTAGCCTAATAAAAAACTGGTATTCGGCGGATAAAAATAGTTTTCTTTTATATTGAGAAAAGGAATTACATACCGGGGAACTTTCAAAGAAACTTCCGACCCAAAGCGGATATTATTATTTTTTACAGAGTCTGTTTTTGTATTTTCAAAACCGCCGTAAACCTTTACGCCAAGCTGTTCGGCACCACCAAAAGTATTCCGGTTTTTCCAGTTTACACTTGCCTGCGAGCCGATATAGCCATTCTCTTTTTTAAATCCATCTATTTCTGCCTGGACGGATTTTTTCTTTGCAGGAGTTAAATAATAATAAACATTTAACCGGTGAGAAGTATCCGTATTTAAGGAATCATTTACTGCCTCAAACCTGTTCTTTACAAATTTAAATGCACCCAGATTTATCAACCTGTTTAAGGTAGTATTCTGCGAACGGCTGTTGTATAATTTTCCGGGGCGGTAAGTAATAGTGTTGGCAAATAAACGGCTCCTGAATTTTTTTTCATCATCACGTATCAGCAGGCCATCATATAATTCCAGGTTTGTTTTGCTGGTATCCAGTTCAGGCGAAGCCAGGGTATAGTTGGGGAAAATAACTATTTTATTTATCCGGTATGGGTTTCTTGCTGTTTGCGGCGTAAGTTTTTTTATGTTCATCAACATATCTACCTGGCGGTTGCCCACGGTGCTATCGGCATAAGCCATTAGGTAATCAGGGTTAAAATAATAATAGCCCCTCGTTTTTAAAAACAAATCCAGCCGATCTCTTTCGGCAGTAATATCACTTAGCCTGTAGGCATTGCCGGGTTTTAGAAAACCTCTTTTTTTAGAATCTGCCTCAAGTATTTTTAAAAGATTGGAGCTGTCATTTACCCAGGTTATATTCCTCAGGTGATACTGCGGCTGCACCTGGGCGGTATATATTGCTTTGAGAAAATACCCTGAGGTGCTTGTATCTCCCTGAACGGTGGTATGAAAATATCCCAGGTTCTCCATGAGAGACTGCATATTTTCTGCAGTTGTTTTTACATTAATGCGGCTGCTTAAAACTGGAGGTTCACCCAACTTATTCCGTAAAAATGCTTTTATACTTTTCTCTCTTTTTGGCTGGCCTATTTTGTACCAGAACCAAACTTTATAGGGCTGCCCTAATAAAAATTTATTAGGCTTTGGCCGGGCGGCAAGCTTTAGCATATCCTCAAGCTGGCCGGTGGTATTTTTTGTTTCCGGATTTTTAGTAACCTTAATGTTAGCACCACGATATAACTTTTCTCCAGTGGGTAAATATTTCCGTACGCTGCATGAAGCAACAGAAAGTAAAACCATTATATAAAAAATCAGTTTCTTCATTTACCTGTTTTCTTTTTTTTGCTTCTGAATAATTCCCTGAATTTTTCGTAATCCATTGTTACCAGAAAGGCAACACCTGTCTCCACAACATATCCATCCAGTACAACTTCAAATTGATTTTTTGTGTAAGCACGCAGTAAATATTTTCCGTCTGGTGTTAGTTTGTACCCAATGGTAACATCAGGTTTAAAGCCTGTATTAGAGCCGGAAGCTTTAGAAGCAGCATCCTGCCCCTGCACACCGAAATTCTGGCCTACGGTAACGGTGAGCCGGTTATCTAAAAATGATTTACTTACCGCTACGTTAAGGTCTGTACGTTGGGCGTTACCACCGTTGGAATAATCGTTATAAGAATTAAGGTTAAGATCTACATTAATTCCTTTAAAAAGATCACCTGCAATCTGGTTTAATGCGGTTGATAAAAACTGGCTTACACTCTGCCGGGCAAGGTCAGAAAAACTGCCCCCGTTTCCGGCAAAGAAATCACTGCTCTGTTCCCCTACAAAGCGGTTAAAAAGTAGAAGTGAGAACACCTGTTTATTGGTTGCCGAGGGATCGGTCCTTAATTGGCTGAGTTTATTATCAATAGTGTTTTTTAGCTCACTAGTTAATAAACTACTGCCTTCATCTACCTGTATATCAAAATTAATTGTTGGCTTACTTAGCTGGCCGGTAAGATAAAGCACAACTTTAAATGGTAATTTTTGATTGAATGAATTGGACAGGGTAGAACTGGCATCACTTACCTCGTTGCTTAGTAATTCTTTTGCACTTGTGTTTATAACATACTCTGCTGTAATATTAATCTGTGCATTGGTTGGCGGACCGGCAAATGTGATAGTGCTGCCTTTTAAGAGATTAAACTTTCTTTCTAAAAACTGGTAGTGCAGGTCGTAATAGCCTTTATCCAGTTCGTATGTACCGGAGAGTACTATGTTACCGCCGGGATCTACACCCGCATTTAATTGCGCTTCGCCCTGCACCCTTACCTCATCCCCTGTTGCAGGATCTACAATTACCGTTAATGCCGCATCTTTATCAATGCTGATATTAAGATTATAATTTAAAAAATTTGCAAAGCCTGACGGCGTTACTTTTTCCTGTTCAAAATATTTTACCGGCGGGTTAATTTTAAAAGTATCCAGGTCTATAAACCTTACTACGGTTTTACCATCATCTTTACCATAATTATTTTGGGGCAACACGATGGTCACATCAC
>JBDUCK010000292.1:0-4550 GCA_040003485.1 Ferruginibacter sp.
GATACATAATGCAGTTTCATAAAATACCAGGTATATAAAAGATACAGTGAAATTGCAATGATCTCGATACCAAGATTTACCCTTGTTTTGCCGGTGCCGGTTACACCATTCAGCCAGATATTGGCAATACTCATAAACACGAGGCCCAGCGATACCACCCTTACCACCGGTATGGCTTCTGTTACAAAATCATCTCCCTGCCCAAACAAGCGGAAAAATGTGCCCGGAAAAATATTCAGCAATGCACACATCATAAGGCATAAGGAAAAGCTCCAGAACATAATGCCGGTAATGGCTTGCAGCACTTTATCTTCTCTTTTCTGCCCCATAAGATTGCTCACCATCGTGTTGCTGGTACTGGCAAAAGCCCACACAAACACACCCACCAACCCAAAAACATTCCGCATGGTATTACTGATGGCTTTTGCTACCGTGCCCCTTTCTTCTATCAATAAAAAAAAGATAAGCCAGGTGGTAACGCTGATTAAATATTGAAACACTAACGGCAATGATACACGCAATATTTCTTTACTTAATTGTTTTTCGTATTGCAGATGCTGTAATAGCTGGTATCTCTTTTTAAGGCCGGTAATGATCAGTACAACCGCCACCACAATCATCCCGGTAAATTCTGCAATTACTGAAGCTACAGCGGCACCATTAAAACCCATTTCCGGGAAACCGCCATGCCCAAAAATGAGCAGGTAGTCAAAAAGAATATTTATCAATGCTTCGCAGATAAAGCCAATCATAAGGTAGCGGCTGTTTAGCGATGCTACCAGGAAAGCATTGCCCATCTGAAATAAATATAAAAACGGCAGGCCCAATATGCGTATCCTGAGAAAACTCATTTCTTGCGGATAAGCGGCCGGCGCTGCCACAGCTTCCATTATGTAAGGTGCCACCAGCCAGGTAAAAACTATGCAGATAAGCGCCAGTTGAAGACAAATGCGGATACCCTGCGCCAGTATTATTTTAAAATTATTTGTGTTGCCACTGCCGGCATATTTTGAAAACACGGTTTGCAAAGCATTATTAAGTCCATTGCCTGCCACCGCAAAAATTAAATAGAACACACCAGTAATACCAGCATTGCCCAAAGCCTCTTTGCTTAGCCTGCCTAAGAACATGCTGTTGGTAAGCATATTCACCTGCGGAATAAGAATGGCCAAAGTAATAGGCAATGCTATTGAGAGGATCTGCTTATTGGTAACCTCTACTTTTAAATCGTTATGTGATGTGGCAACTTCCATGAAGGGTGCAAAAGTATAATATTTTAAATGCGCAAAAATGAAGTAGGGCCAAAAATTAAAACTTTACGTTCTTCTGCATTTTTCTTTATAGGGGTAAAAGAAAATGGACTGCCGGCAGGTAATATCCGTATTGATAGTGGCTTTGGTTGCCTGGCAAAATACTAATGTCGTCTACCAAAGAACTGAAGGAATGAATATCCATAAATTGTTGTTATTTTGCCGCCTAATTTGATACATGAAAGTTGCATTTAAAATATTCCCTGGGGACGACGAAAATACCGGCAAACACTTGCTCATAGAAGCAGGGGGGGAGAGCATTTCATTTCTCTTGTTTTCAAAATCTCCATTTACAGTACTGGGTTTATTAATGTATAATGTAGATAAAAATTTATTACCTGTAGAACTGGCATCAGAAGTAAATGAGGCAATTAATAATGAGCCATTATTGCGGCAAACATTTAATTCCACAACTATATGTTACAACTTTAAAGAATCCATGCTTATTCCCCAGCATTATTTTAATGAAATTGAAGCTGACGAAATGCTGAGCCTGTTTTTCGGCGACAGCAGCGATACGATCATTTATTGTGATAAGATTGAAGAACAAAAAATAGTGAATGTTTACCGAGTAAGTGAAATCATCATCCAGGTATTGCAGGAATTTTATGCAGATGCCGGACACATGCATAGTTCTTCTCTTCAGTTAAAAAAACTACCCGAAAAAAGCCAGACACTTACCTGCATTGTCTATCACAATGCAATAAAAATAATTTTGTACAAAGAAAATACGCTGCAACTGGTACAATATTTTCCTTACCATGCCGCATTAGATGTGGTGTATCATTTATTAAATGTTTGTGCATTGCATTCCATACCGCCGCAGGAAGTAACTGTTTTATTAAGCGGAATGATAGAAGAAAAATCTAATCTATATAATGAGATATACAAATATTTCTTACATATTCAGTTTGATAAAATTTCTGTAGATGCTGCTGTTTCTGAAAATATTTTGCAATATCCACCGCATTTTTTCAGCCATTTAATTTCTTTAGCCTCATGCGTATAATAAGTGGTGTACATGGCGGAAGAAGAATTTCGCCACCGGCGAATATGCCTTACACCAGGCCTACTACAGATATAGCAAGGGAGGGATTGTTTAATGTGCTTGAAAATAACCTTGATATTGAAAACTTAGTAACCCTGGACCTGTTTGGTGGTACCGGCTGTATCAGTTACGAACTGGCAAGCCGTGGAGCAAAAGAACTTACTATTGTAGAAAAAGATAACAAGATGTATGATTTTATAAAAAGCACTTCCGCCGCCCTTCAATTAGAAAACCTACATTTGGTAAAAGCTGATGTGTTTAAATTTATAGAAACCTGTAACAAAACTTTCGATTTTATTTTTGCAGGCCCGCCTTATGCCCTGACGAATATTGATGATTTACCAAAGCTGATTTTTGAAAAAAAATTATTAAACAAGGAGGGGTGGTTTGTGCTGGAACATACGCCACGCAACGATTACAAAAAGACTGGTCACTACCGTACAGAAAGAAATTACGGCACCACCATATTCTCTATCTTTATTCAGGAATAAATCCCTTCGCTTTTTATCATGACAAAAAATGAACTTAGAAGCATTTACAAACAAAAGCGTGCAGTGTTATCACTGGCTGAAAAAGGTAAACTGGAAGACCTCATATTGATACAGTTTCAAAAACTGGATATAGAAATTCCGGCCCTGCTGATGACGTATGCTCCCCTGGAAAAATTCAACGAGTTCAACCCGCAATTAGTAACTGATTATTGCTATTTTAAAAATCCACGGCAGACTTTATTTTACCCGGTAGTAGATAAAATAAATGACAGTATGGATTGTGTAGTGGTAAACGACAGCACGGTTTTTGTAAAAAGCAAAATGGGTATAGATGAACCTGTAGAAGGATTGCCTATGTTTCCCGAAGAAATAGATCTGATTATTGTACCCTTACTTGCATTTGATGAAGAAGGCAACCGGGTTGGATATGGTAAGGGTTATTACGACCGGTTTTTAAAGGAATGCCGGAAAGATGTGGTCAAGATCGGCTTTAGTTTTTTTGAGGCAGAAAAAAAAATTACGGACGTAAAAAAGTATGATGTAAAACTTGACTACTGCATTACACCACAAAAAATTCATCAATTTTAAAATTATTCTTTATTGCTAAAAAGTTTCAGATACCTGCTTTTCCCGTTCTCCTTAATTTATGGTGCTGTTGTATGGCTTCGCAACTGGATGTTTGATAAAAACATTTTAAGATCAGCCGCCTTTAATTTCCCCATCATCTGTGTGGGCAACCTGGCCTCAGGCGGCACCGGTAAAACGCCAATGACAGAATACCTGGTGGAACTGCTGCAGAGCACTTATATAACGGCAACGCTTAGCCGTGGGTATAAACGAAAAACAAAAGGGTTTGCTATTGCAGGTGAAAATACCACTGCACTTGATATTGGTGATGAGCCGATGCAGTTTCATCAGAAATATCCCGCCATTACTGTAGCAGTAGGGGAGGAAAGATTGGAAGCCATACCACAATTATTACACGAAAAGCCAGGCACACAAGTAATTATTCTGGATGACGCTTTTCAACATAGAACAGTAAGGGCAGGCTTAAATATATTACTTACAGAATGTAAAAATCTTTACACCCGGGACCTGATGCTACCTGCCGGCGACCTAAGAGATGTAAAGGCAAGTAGCAAAAGAGCAGATATAATAATAGTTACAAAATGTAAACCGGATCTAACACCGGCCGAAAAAACTCAGATTATCAATGAATTGAAACCCTTACCGGATCAAACTGTTTTTTTTACCAAAATACTTTATGCCACGCCTTATCATTTGTTTAATAAAAGCAAAATCAATCTTGATTCTACTACGGACTGTTTATTACTTTGCGGCATAGCAAACCCCAAACCATTGAAAGAATTTTTAGCCATGCATATCCACAGTTACGATATGCTGCGCTATCCCGATCATCATATATTTACGAGTGACGACTTAACTGATATAAAAAAACAGTTTGAAAAAATTCATGCTGAAAATAAAATAATTCTTACAACAGAAAAAGATGCCGTACGCCTTCAGAAATTTGAAAAAGAACTTTCTGATTTTCCACTTTATGTGATTCCTATAAAACACAGTTTTCTTTTTTCGGAAGGAGGTATGTTTGAAGAGATTATTTTTAATAGTATGAAAAAATACCAACCTGCTGGCAATATTGCGATGTAATTAAATCAAGGCGTGTCAGCCTGAGCTTGT
>JBDUCK010000293.1:0-4542 GCA_040003485.1 Ferruginibacter sp.
GTATTTTCCGGAATTTGGAAGACACGCTTGCATTGAGTGCCGGGCTTTTTCCTGACCTGCTTCAACTCTCTACCCTGGCCGATTATAAAGAGCCTGTTACAGATCTGCTGGTAACTCTTGTAGATAGTGGCTTTATACAATCCAAACAGTATAAGAAATATTTCTCTACAATCTATATAGATGCAAAGCTGGCACAGAAAAGGCAGCAAACAAAGGATGAGAAGCAAATGCAGGAAGATAAAAAAAAGGAAGATGATCGTAATGATGATCAGGGCAGTTCAAGGCCCATCGAAAACTATAATAAAAACGGTTTTGGGCTAAATGATTATGCAGTTTTGCTGATGCCTTTTTATGACAGGAATAAAAATGTGCAGCAGTTTTTCAGCAGGATGCTGCAAAGCAAGGATGATTTAGTTAAGATGGAAGCAGCAGTGCTGATGCTAAGGAATAGAAAAGAAGTACCGGACAGTATTTTAAATTCTCTTGCAGCAGATGACAAATACCTGGGCATATTATTTTATAAACTGGAACATGTGGGACGACTTGATAAATTTCCTAAAGCATATAAAAGCCAACTGGCTTTGGCCAGGAGCTATATGGTAGCCCAAAGTGAACGCAGCAAAATTGATTCCATTAGTTTTTTAAGCAAGGATATTACCTATTTAAAAGGCAAGAAAGGCATGCTGTATTTTTTTAAATACCGGCTTAAGAAAACAGATGATTGGAAAATTGGCCTTAGCGGCCTGCAACCCTTGAACGAAAATGAAGTGAGCAGTGACGATGAGCTTTCGTTACTCACCGATAAAAAATTAAAAGAGTACGAGCCGCAGAATGAGCAGTTAAATCTACAGCTAAAGAAAGTATTATTTGGTTTTCATAAAAGTGCTAAAAACTTTTTCTCCAATGATAATGCTTATGATAATTATAAAATGGCAGACGATTATGGAGATTAGGGAAAGATTAATAGTTATTAGATAATAGTTGATAGGTTCAGCATTGTACAGGCCGCTGTTGATTAGCGTAGGTTGCTAAGAATAAAATTTTTTCCCGGTATTGCTGCTATTAATTGCTGCGTGTATTCATTGGTGGGGTTAAAATAAATATCATCTGCGGTGCCTTGCTCTACAATTTTGCCTTTATTCATTACTAAAATGCGGTCGCTGATGTAGTGCACTACCGACAGATCGTGAGAAATAAATATGGCCGTAAAGTTTAACTGGGATTTTAATTCGTTGATCAGGTTCAGCACCTGCGCTTGTACACTTACATCTAAGGCGGAAACACTTTCATCAAATATTAAAAATGAAGGATCAAGCGCCAATGCCCGGGCAATACAGATCCGCTGCCGTTGACCGCCACTAAACTGGTGCGGATACCTGTTAAAATGATCTGCATCTAAACTTACTCTATCCAACAGCGATACCACTTTTTCTTTTCGTTGTTTTTTATTGCTGTAAAGGCTATGAACAGTAAGTGGCTCCATAATAGCATCACCAATACGTATACGTGGGTTTAAAGAACCATAAGGATCCTGGAAAACGATCTGCAGGTTTTTCCTGATAATCCTTAACTGTTGTTCATTTAACGCAGCTATATCTTTTCCTTCCAGTAAAATTTTACCGGCGCTGGGTTTTATAAGATGAAGGATAGCCCGGCCCAGTGTGGTTTTACCGCAGCCACTTTCTCCAACCAGGCCGACAGTTTCATTTTTATTCACCTCAAAACTTACTTCATCTACGGCTTTAAAAACAGCAGTTGTTTTACCAAAAATATTTTTTGATAAAGGAAAATCTACTGTTAAGTTTTGTACAGATAAAATAGCTTCAGTAGTAACAACAGGTCCTGCTAAGGCAGTGTCTGTTGGTAAATTTAAATCTTCATTCACCTGCATAATATCATTTATCACCTGCAATTTTTTTCCTTTACTACCTGGCCCGGGTTTGCAGGCCAGTAATGCTTTTGTATAAATATGTTGCGGGCTTTTTAAAATGTCTTTTACATTACCTTGCTCCACAATTTCTCCTTTAAACATTACTATTATTTCATCGGCAACGTCTGCCACCAGCGCCAGGTCATGCGTGATAAGTAAGACTGATAATTGGTTTTGTGCCTGGAGATCTTTTAGCAATTGTAAAATACTTTTTTGCACCCGTACATCTAATGCAGTAGTTGGCTCGTCTGCAATAAGCAGGCAAGGATTGCAGCTCATGGCCATGGCAATCATTACCCGTTGTTTCTGGCCACCGCTTACCTGGTGTGGAAAGCGTTTAAACATAGCCGTGGGGTTGGGCAGTGAAACCTGTTCAAACAGTTCAATTGTTTTTTGCCTGGCTGCTTTTTTGCTTAACTTTTTATGTTGTATCAATGCTTCCATCACCTGGTAGCCACAGGTATAAACGGGGTTTAAAGAAGTCATAGGCTCCTGGAAGATCATTGCAATTTTATTGCCTCTGATTGTATTAATTTTTTTTTCAGAAAGTAAGGCAAGGTTTTCCTGTTTTGTTCCGTCAGCACTAAATAAAATATCGCCTTTAATATTGGCCTGCTTCGGTAATAGTTGCAATACTGAAAGCGCTGTTACCGATTTGCCTGAGCCACTTTCGCCTACAATGGCTACCAGCTTACCTTTCGGAATAGTGAAAGAACTGTTTTGTACTGCCAAGCCTGTGTCTCCATCTTGCGTAAAGGAGATTTGCAGGTTATTGATTTGTAGCAGTGGGTGCATTGATAATTAAGGTTTCTGCAAAAGGGGTTTAATAATCGCTAATGACTTCTCCATTTCCTTCCGCCGCGGCGGAGAGATAGAGGGAGCTGTGCTGCTTAAAATTTCAGATGCCTTACAGTAAGGCCGTCGTTTATTAATTGCTTTAAAGAGTCAACACCTATTTTTAAATGCCTTTCTACAAAATCTGCTGTTACAGATTTATCACTAGCCTCCGTTTTTACACCTTCTGGTACCATGGGGCTATCACTTACCAGCAATAAAGCGCCGGTGGGAATTTTATTGTAAAAACCTACTGTAAAAATAGTAGCAGTTTCCATGTCTATGGCATAAGCTCTTACTTTCTGCAGATATTCTTTAAATACTTCATCATGTTCCCATACCCGGCGGTTGGTGGTGTAGCATACGCCGGTCCAGTAATCCTGTTGGTAATCACGTATAGTAGTAGAGATGGCTTTCTGCAAAGCAAATGCAGGCAAAGCAGGCACTTCAGCAGGAAAATAATCATTGCTGGTACCTTCGCCCCTGATGGCGGCGATGGGTAAGATCAGATCGCCGATCTTATTCCTTTTTTTTAGGCCGCCGCATTTACCTAAAAACAAAACGGCTTTTGGTTTTATAGCCGTAAGCAGGTCCATTATTGTGGCAGCACCCGGGCTGCCCATTCCAAAATTTATTATGGTAATATTATCTGCGGTAGCACATTGCATCGGCCTGTCCAGTCCAACTATTTTCACCTTATTCCATTCAGCAAACATGCTCACATAGTTTGAGAAATTTGTCAGTAAAATATACTCTCCAAACTCACTTAATTTTTCTCCTGTGTATCTTGGCAGCCAGTTTTCTACGATGTCGTCTTTTGTCTTCATACTTTTTTAATTCGGTTAAAAGTACAAAAAAAATGCGTTCTGTTCTGAAAGGAGAGGTTGCATAAGTTGCATAAAGTAAGACAACACTAACAACCAGTATTATTTGTTGGATATTTGCAACAAAGAAAATGAGGATGATAAAAATTGAATACCCTGATAAAAAACCATCCATTAAAACAGAAAAAAATAAGGAGTTTATTTTTTGTATAATCAGGAAACGCTGGATAGTCGTTACACCGGAGGAATGGGTGCGGCAGAATTTTTTATTGTACCTGGTAGAAGTATTACAATACCCTGCATCGTTAATAGCGGTAGAAAAACAATTGCTGCTTGGCGAAATGAAAAAGCGTTTTGATATTGTTGTTTATAAAAATGATGTTCCTTTTATGATTGTGGAATGTAAAGAAATGAATGTGCCTTTATCTGAGAATACGATCAGGCAGGTACTAAATTATAATACCAACATGCAGGCAAGCTACATAGTGATAACCAATGGTAGTTATTGCATGGCATATAAAAAAGAGGCGGATGGTTTTGTAGCCTTAAATAAATTACCCCGTTGAAGGATGATTATTTTAAAAAATAATTAAAACCAAAAAAGCCCCAAATTTATTTGAGGCTTTTTTATAATTAAATAAAAACATTTATGGAAATATTCCTAACTCAGCATAACTGGTAGCCACTTTATTTATCGCATTTACATAAGCCGCCGTACGCATATCCGGTATTTCCGGATTACTATGCCAGATGTCCATAATTTCCCTGGTGGCTGCTATCATTGTTTCTTCCAGGCCACTATGTACCAGGTCCTGTTCTTCCGGGCCATGCATTATAAATTTTCTTTCAAAATCATCTACACTTTTGCCTGTAAGCTCTTCTATCTGGCTCAGGATATGTGTATTTAAATTTTCAGTAAAACGTTTTTCCATACGGCCATAACGAACATGGCTC
>JBDUCK010000294.1:0-4540 GCA_040003485.1 Ferruginibacter sp.
ATGTTTACAAGCGGCAATAGGAATTTATAAAACTGCAGTTAATGAAAATTAAAGTTGGGGATCGCATATTTTTTGCTACTGCAGAAAGCTTTCTCCCAGGTATAGCCGGGGTTATCAGTGGCAATACATGGTTCAACCAAACATATTTTAAATTAAGATTAAAAAACAGGCATATCCATAAGCCTGTTTTTTTTACTTTGCTGATGAAAAAAAATCCTGCACTACATTTACAGTAACCGGCAGGCGAAACAAAACAATAGATTGTGTACCTTGCAGGTCTAAATCCAGCATAATTTGTGCTCCGGTATGGAGCCTGTTTTGATAAGAATTAATTAAATATGAGTAAACAACAAAAAGGCCATTCCCCCAAAAAATCATCCCAGGTAGAAGTTTTAAAAGGCAGGTTAGATATCAGCCGGAGCGGAATGGGATTTGTGATAGTAGAAGGACAGGAAAAAGATATTATGATTAAGCCAAATGATTTTGGCAAAGCTTTTCATGGGGACATAGTAAGAGTACAGGTACAAAAAGGCGCTGCAAAAGGCAGACGGGTAGAAGGTAAGATAACAGACGTGGCAGAAAGAAAACAAACAGAATTTATAGGGAATGTTTCGGTAAATAAAAACATTGCTTTTTTTGTAGCAGGGGGCGAAAAGCCTGTCCCGGATTTTTATATTCCCATAGAAAAGCTGAACGGCGCTGCAGATCGCGACAGGGTAGTAGCCCGGTTTGTAAAATGGGATAAGGCAGATAAAAAACCACAGGGCGAAATTGTTACGCTGCTGAAAGCAGAAGATGAAAGTGACCTGGCCATGAAAGAATTGTTGGTGAATGCCGGCTTTCCATTAGCATTTGAAGAGACAGTACTGAACGAAGCCACGAAGCTTTCTGAAAAAATTACCAGGGAAGAAATTAAGAAAAGAAAAGATTGCCGGGACATACTGACTTTTACCATTGACCCGGCTGATGCCAAAGATTTTGATGACGCTATTTCTATCCGTAACCTGGATAATGGCAATTATGAAATAGGCGTACACATTGCAGATGTAAGCCATTTTGTAACGCCCGAAAGCATCCTGGATAAAGCGGCTTACGAAAGAGCCACCAGTGTGTACCTGCCAGACAGGGTGAATCCTATGCTGCCGGAAAAAATTTCCAATGAGCTTTGTTCGCTACGGCCAAATGAAGATAAATATACCTTCTCGGTAATTTTCCAGATAAATAACCGGGCAGAAATAAAACATAAATGGATAGGCCGTACGCTGATACACAGCGACCACCGCTTTACTTACGAAGAAGTACAGCAAACAATTGAAACGGGCGAGGGTATTCATTTTAAGCCGCTGTTACTTTTGAATGGCCTGGCAAAACAATTCCGCCAGGAACGTTTTAATAACGGGGCAATAAATTTTTCATCACAGGAAGTAAAGTTCCAGTTAGATGCCAAAGGCAAGCCGATTGGTATAGTGGTAAAAGAAAGTAAAGACGCCCATAAACTGATAGAAGAATTTATGCTACTGGCCAACCGCACGGTGGCAGAATATGTTTCTAAAATAAAAGTAAACAAAGAGCCTATTCCCTTTCCCTATCGCATACACGCTACGCCGGATGAAGAAAAATTAAAACCCTTTGCAGCATTTGCCCGCAAGTTTGGCTATAGCTTCGACATGAAGGATGAGCTGGCCGTAGCCGCTTCGTTTAATAAATTATTAAAAGATGTGCAGGGCAAACCGGAACAGCATGTGCTGGAACAGCTTGGCATACGCACTATGGCTAAGGCAATTTATACCTCTCAGAATATTGGGCACTATGGTTTGGGGTTTGAAAACTATTGCCATTTTACTTCGCCGATACGCCGCTACCCCGATGTGATGGTACACCGTATTTTGCAGCAATGCCTGGAGAAAGAGCTGAAGATCGATAAAAAGATGGATGAAAAATGCAAGCACTGCAGCGATAAAGAAAGAAGTGCTATGGAAGCAGAACGTGCCGGTAATAAATACAAACAGGTAGAGTTTATGCAGCAATACCTGGGTGAAGAATTTGATGGTATTATCAGCGGTGTTTCTGCTTTTGGTTTTTGGGTAGAAACGGTAGCACATAAATGCGAGGGCTTGGTAAGCGTCAGGGATTTAAGTTCGTTTGATGAGTTTCGCCATGATGAAGCTGCGTATGCGCTGGTAGGCGTGCGTACCGGTAAGATCTTTAACATGGGCGATAAAATAAAAATAAAAGTTGTGGCTGCCAATCTTACTAAAAGGCAACTGGATTATGAGTGGGTAATGGTTAGTGAAAAGTCAATGGGGAAAAGTCAAAAGCCGAAGGGGAAAAGGAAGTAGGGATGGAGCATTAAGTAGTAAGTAATAAGTAATAAGTAATAAGTGGTAAGGATTAAGTTTAAGAAATAAGGTTTGGAATTTTCGGGAATCAAAAAATCATAGATCCCGAATCATACATTAAAAATCATACATCATAAATCATACATCATAGTTCATAAATCATCCCTCTCTTCATGCATTCTTTTACCGCCTTGTCTGCCATCTTTGAAGAAAAATTTAATACCCGCCACTTTCCTGAGCATACAAAAACATTGTATGACCCTGCACAGTATATCCTGGGCATTGGTGGCAAAAGAATAAGGCCGGCAGCGGTATATATGGCCAATGAATTATTTGAAAAAATAGATGATGATACTTTTAATGCTGCTGCTGCCATTGAGCTTTTTCACAATTTCAGTTTGATACATGATGATATCATGGACAAGGCGCCGCTGCGGCGTGGGGAGCCAACCGTCCACAAAAAGTATGGCGAAAGTACCGCCCTGCTCGCAGGCGATGTAATGTTTGTAAGAGCTTATGAATACCTGAGTAAAATAAAACCCCTGTACCTGCCAAAAGTTGTAGCCATCTTTAATAAAACGGCTAAAGAGGTTTGCGAAGGCCAGCAACTTGATATGGATTTTGAAAAACAAGCCAGCGTGAGCTTAGAAGAATATGTGAACATGATCTCTTTAAAAACCTCGGTGTTGCTGGGCAGCAGCCTGCAGACGGGCGCCATCCTCGGTGGTGCCGGGCCGGGCAACCAGCAGCACCTGTATGACTTCGGCAAAAATCTCGGCATTGCCTTCCAGGTGCAGGATGATTACCTGGATGCATTTGGTGATCCTGAAAAATTTGGTAAGCAGATCGGCGGTGATATTATGGCCAATAAAAAAACTTTTTTGATGATCCATGCCTTGGAAGTTGCAACAGAAAATCAAAAGAAGGAATTAAATAATTTAATATATAGTACTGCCGCAGATAAGGTAGAAAAAATATTGCAGATTTTCAGCGACTGCAAAGTAGAGGCCTGGGCCACGGCTTTAAAAGAGAAATATCATAATACTGCAATGAAACATTTAGAAGATGTAGCAGTAATGAGCAACCGCAAAACAGAGTTGAAAAATTTAGCAGAATATATATTGCAAAGAGAGAGTTGACGGCGCATGAAGTGAAATTAGATGTTGCAAAATGGTATACGGTACAAGAGGGCGATGCAAGAATGTTGCCCGCAGATTTACTGCCGGGACAATTATTTATATTCACGTAAGAAAATATTTCCCTATTTTACTTTTCAAAATAACCAAACCAACATGGCTAATTCTTTATTCAGAAGAAAAAATATCTCCAGTATTTTAGCAGAAGGTGCAGATGATATACATGGCGGCGATGGATTAAAAAGAGTGCTTACCGTAAAGGACCTTACCTTTTTCGGGATAGCGGCCATCCTTGGTGCCGGCAGTTTCAGCAGTTTGGGCGGTGCGGTATTTCATGGCGGACCAGGTGTAGTCATATTGTTTGTGATTACAGCCGTGGCCTGTGCGTTTACCGCTTTCTGTTATTCTGAATTTGCCAGCCGTATACCCGTAGCCGGTAGTGCTTACACTTATGCTTATGCCAGCTTTGGCGAATTGTTTGCCTGGATCATTGGCTGGGCATTGATCATGGAATATTCTATCGGCAACATTTATGTCGCCTACAGCTGGAGCGATTATTTTACTTCGCTGATGGATAAGATCAATATGCATATCCCGGAATATTTATCTACCAGTTATATGGAAGCCAAGCATGCCATTGATGGCGGCAGCACCAATAAAGCGGTATTGGATGCCTGGAATAATGCACCAGTTGTTGGTGGCTTAAGGATGATCTTCGATCTGCCGGCTATCATCATCAACCTGCTGATAACAGCATTGGTTTTCCGGGGTATTAAAGAGAGCCGCAACTTCAGTAATGTAATGGTCATCTTAAAAATGATCGTTGTCTCGATGGTAATTTTAGTAGGCGGATATTTGATCTATTCGCATGGCCTAACCTTTAACTGGACACCGGCCAATGATGAACACGTAAGATCTTTTATGCCAAACGGGTTCAGTGGGGTAATGGCGGCGGTAAGCGGCGTATTCTTTGCCTACATTGGGTTTGATGCCGTAAGCGTATTGGCCGAAGAAAGTAAAAATCCGCAGCGTGACCTGCCGAGGGGCATGATCTATTCGCTGGTG
>JBDUCK010000044.1:0-15371 GCA_040003485.1 Ferruginibacter sp.
AATTCCTTTTTTATGCAGCGCTACAAACACTTTTAATACCGATTCGGAATAAGCCCGGTCCATGGTAAAAGCGGTTCGGTCCCAATCCAGGCTGAAACCTAATTTTTTTAATTGCTGAAGGATGATGCCGCCATATTTTTCTTTCCATTCCCAGGCATATCCTAAAAATTCATCTCTTGTCAATGAAGATTTGGTTATGCCTCTTTCCCTTAACATAGCTACCACTTTGGCTTCTGTGGCAATAGACGCATGATCTGTCCCCGGCACCCAGCAGGTATTTTTGCCCTGCATTTTTTCACGCCGTATCAAAATATCCTGTATAGAATTATTTAAAGCATGTCCCATGTGCAACACACCTGTCACATTTGGCGGCGGCATCACAATCGTGTAAGCTTCCCGTCCATCGGGCTTGCTGGAAAAATATTTTTTATCCAGCCAATGCTGGTACCATTTGGTTTCAATCTCCTGCGGTTCAAAATTTTTTGTCAGTTCCATATATGCTGTCTTCTTTTACAAGTTGGCAAAAGTACAAAATGAGCAGCGATTTTTATTTTTATGTAACCTGCTTTTGTAGCCTTACTCAACATAGTTGTGTCACTCACTTATACGGCATACCATTATTGAGCATGCTCACCGCAAACAACATGAGTTGGAGAGTCTCCGAAGGCGTATCCTGAAATCCTCCTGCGTATTCTCCCTCTTTTCTGCTCTCTCCGGTTATTTAAGGAACTTTTATTTATAACTAAATTAATTAGTAATTTGCAGGTAGGTAAATAAGTCAACGGATGAATCTTCAAAAGATGGTTAGATTTTTTAACCTTTTAACCTTTTGAAACCTCTCTCGAACTTCTTAAACTTTTAATGTGTACGCAATTGTAGATATAGAAACAACTGGTGGCCATGCAGCAGGTAGTGGCATTACAGAAATTGCAATTTATATTCATGACGGCAATAAAGTAACGCAAAGTTTTAAAAGCTTAATAAATCCTGAAAGAAACATTCCTGTTTATATAACTGCGCTTACGGGTATCAGTAATGCCATGGTGGCAGATGCGCCCGTGTTTGAAGAAGTAGCCACCGAAATTTTTGAATTACTGAGCGGAAATATTTTTATTGCGCACAATGTAAACTTCGATTATTCTTTTCTAAAGCACCACCTAAAGTTAGCCGGGCACGAACTGAATGTAAAAAAATTATGTACGGTTCGGCTAAGTAGAAAAGTTTTTTTGGGTTTGCCATCTTACAGCCTGGGCAATTTGTGCCGCAGCCTGCACATTAATATTGAAGATCGCCACAGGGCAGATGGCGATGCAAAGGCTACGGTAACTTTATTTGATAAAATATTGCAATCGGAGGGGCAGTTACACATTGATGCCATGCTGAAAAAATCTTCTTCGGAACAGTGGCTGCCTATGCAATTGGATAAAAGTATTATTGAAAATCTACAATCAAAGCCCGGCGTGTATTATTTTCATAACAACAAAGGCAAGGTGATTTATGTAGGCAAAGCCATAAACATTAAAAAGCGGGTGAGCAGTCATTTTACTCATAATGATGGCGAAAAAAAACGACAGCATTTTTTGAGGCTGGTAGCTGATATAACTTTTAAAGAATGTGCCAGTGAGTTACATGCATTAGTTTTGGAAAGCACTGAAATAAGAAAGATATGGCCCAAATACAATTACAGCCAGAAGCAGCCTGCCCAAAAATATGCCCTGTATAGTTTTGAAGATAACCGTGGCTACATTAGGCTTGCTATAGATAAGCGTAAGAAAAACCTCCAGTCAATATATAATTTTAATATGCTGCATGAAGGGTTGGTACTGTTAAAAAATATGGTAGATGAATTTGATTTGAACCAAAAACTTTGCTATTTAGATAAAACTCCTTTTGCAGAAAAGGATATAGAATTTACAGAAGCTCCATTATACTATAATGGTAAAGTAAAAACAGCTTTGCAAAGTCTGGAAGAGCTGTTACCCACTTTTGCTATTGTAGATGATGGCCTTAAAAATGAAGAAAAACTTTGCCTCCTGGTAGAGCGTGGAAATTTCTGGGGTATGGGATATATTTCTTCATTTCAACAGATTAAAAATATCTATGAATTAAAAGAAAAAATTAACCCATACATTGATAACGATTTTATAAGAAATTCAATTTATTCTTTTGCAGCAGCTAACCCATCAAAAAAAATTACCCTGTCCTGAAGGACAGGGCAATTCATGATTTGCTCCTGCATAAATTGCTCCAGCATTTTGAATTGCTCCAGCCTTCAGGCCGGAGAACATAATTTATCAACACTCCAATTCAATAAAACAATTTCAATTATTTTCGCATCCCAAAAAAAAGTTCAATAATGATTTGATGTAAAAGAGTGCGACGCCAATGAAGATGCACAATGACCTCTTGCCAGGCCAAAAAATAAATTTATGTTTAATCAATTAATAGCGCAGAAATTATTTATACAACCTCGGCAGGTACAAACTGTTTTGCAATTACTTTCTGAAGGTTCTACCATTCCGTTTATTGCCCGCTACCGCAAAGACATGACGGGTGCCCTTGATGAAGTGCAGATACAGCAGGTACAGGATGAAAATAAGACAATGAATGAATTTGCCGAGCGTAAAAAATTTATTGAAGAAACCATTTCGGCCCAGGGGAAAATGACGGAAGAACTTCAGCAAAAAATTAATACAGCATTTACCATCAGCCAGCTGGAAGATCTGTATTTGCCTTACAAGCAAAAGCGCAAAACGAAAGTTATAAATGCAAGGGAAAACGGGCTGCAACCTCTGGCAGACCTGCTTCTTGAGCAAAAAGATATTGATGTAGAAAAAGCAGCAGCAGCATTTATAAATGAAAAAATTGCTACTGTAGAACTTGCCTTGCAGGGTGCAAGAGACATCATTGCAGAAACAGTGAATGAAGATACATCCGTAAGAGAAAAAATGCGGAAGCTTTTTGAAAAAGAAGCCGTTTTAAAAAGCACGGTAATTGCCGATAAAGAAAATGAAGCCGCCAAGTATAAAGATTATTTTGCTTTTAGTGAGCGGATAGCAACGGTTCCTTCGCACCGTATGCTGGCGGTGCTTCGTGGTTTTTTAGAAAGTTTTTTACGCATTTCCATTGAGCCGTTGGAAGAAAATGCTTTGGAGATGATAGAATATTTATACATAAAAGGCATGAGCAGCAGCAGCGATCATCTGCGCAAAGCCATTAAAGACAGCTATCGCAGGCTTTTGCAACCAAGTTTGGAAACAGAATTCCGCACGGCTTTAAAAACTGCAGCCGATGAAGAAGCCATTAACGTATTTGCAGAAAACCTTCGCCAGCTTTTGTTGAGTGCCCCATTGGGTAGTAAAAAGATATTGGCGATAGATCCGGGATATCGTACCGGTTGTAAAGTGGTTTGTATTGATGAAAGAGGGGAGTTGCAGAAAACAGAACTCATTTATGTGCATGAAAAAAACAGGATGGATGATGCGGCTTATAAAATAAGATCAATGGTAAAAGAATTTTCTATTGAGGCTTTTGCCATTGGTGATGGAACGGCAGGAAGAGAGACAGAACAGTTTGTAAAAGGGCTGCAGCTTGGCTTGCCGGTTTATTTGGTAAATGAAGATGGTGCCAGTATTTATTCCGCTTCGGAAATTGCCCGGCAGGAATTTCCAGACCAGGATATTACTATCCGTGGGGCGGTAAGTATTGGCCGTCGGCTGATGGACCCATTGGCAGAACTGGTAAAGATAGATCCTAAAAGTATTGGTGTAGGGCAGTACCAGCATGATGTGAGCCAGCCAAGATTAAAAGAGCGGCTAGACCAAACCGTTATGAGTTGCGTAAATAGTGTAGGCGTAAATGTAAACACGGCCAGTAAACATTTACTGAGTTATGTAAGTGGTATCGGCAGCACTATAGCAGAAAATATTGTCAGCTTCAGAAAGCAGGAAGGAAAATTTGTCTCCAGGAAACAGCTGATGAAAATACCAAGACTCGGCGGTAAAGCCTTTGAGCAATGTGCCGGCTTTTTACGCATACCTGGTGCTGCAGATTTGCTGGATACCAGTGCTGTGCATCCCGAAGCTTATGAATTGGTAAAGTTGATGGCGGCGGACTTAAATGTATCGGTAGATAAATTGATCGGCAACGAAACATTATTAAAAAGTATTCCTATAAAAAAGTATATCAATGATCAATTTGGTGAGCACACCATTAACGATATTATCAATGAATTAAAAAAGCCCGGCCTTGATCCACGCAGCGAAGTACAGTTGTTTGAGTTTGCACAAATATTTTCTATAGAAGATGTAAAAGTGGGAATGGAAGTACCCGGCATGGTAACTAACCTCACACGCTTTGGTGCTTTTGTAGATATTGGGGTAAAACAGGATGGGCTGGTGCATGTCTCGGAAATTGCACATAAGTATATCCAGGATCCTTCCGAAGTTTTAAAACTAAACCAGGCCGTAAAAGTAAAGGTGCTGGAAGTGGATGCTGCAAGAAAAAGAATTGCCTTATCCATCAAACAAACAGAAGTTGCATCAGCCCAAAGTCAAAGACCAAAGCCTTTAAATTTTCAACCGGCAAAAAAAGAAGTGTCGCCTGCAAATATGAATGATGCATTGGCTGCATTGAAACAAAAATTCGGGAAGTAGTAATAAATAAATAAAATAATGTTTATGCAAGTATTTCTATAGTTGCCCCAATCTGCCTTTCGGTAATGGCATCGCATTGCGGTTTAAGGTCATCATAGCTGCCGTTTTTTACAGCGTATTTGCCTTTGGTGTGTATCAGCATCGCACATTGCTCAGCCTGTTCCTGGGAGTGGCCGCAAACTTCAATTAAGGTTTCAATCACCCAATCAAAAGTATTCACTTCGTCATTCCATACAATAAGCGTATAGTTGGGTGCAGTTTCGGTGAGAACATCAATATCCTCCAGCGGTGCAGTAAGTGGATTATATGGAGATGAATAAGGCATTGTTCGTGCTGTAAAATTAGGTAATTGCAAAAAGACTGAAATATATTTCTTTAAATATTTTGCAGAAAATATTTTACCCTTATCTTTGCCCTCCCAAAACGGAAAGGGAGTTTAGCTCAGTTGGTTTAGAGCATTCCGATTTCATATCGGAAGGGTCGGCAGGAATTATAAATAAAGGGAGTTTAGCTCAGTTGGTTTAGAGCATCTGCCTTACAAGCAGAGGGTCCGCGGTTCGAACCCGCGAACTCCCACAAAGCCTCACAGAAATGTGGGGCTTTTTCATGTTAAGTACATTTTATGTTATTTAAAGTTTACATATTATTCAGTGCAATTAAAGACCGTTATTATGTTGGTTATACTGGTGACGATTTAGCGGAAAGAGTTAGGAAACATAATACAAATCATAAAGGATTTAGTCGTAAAACCGGGGATTGGATATTAATGTACCACGAAATATTTAAAACAAAAACGGGTGCAATCAAAAGAGAGATTGAAATTAAAAAGAAAAAATCCAGAAAATATATCGAGCAACTGATATTTAATACTCAGTTGGATTAGGGCATCCCGATTTGCATTGTGAGGGTCGGCGGTTCGAACCCGTGAACTCCCACAAAAGCCTTACAGAAATGTGGGGCTTTTTCATGTTTCAGGATCTTTACAAACACCTGAAATTCTATTAAATTTCTCTCTCAAATGAATCAGGAATATAACAGAACTTTAAGCTTATAAACTTTATTTTTATTATACATTTAAACTGGTAAGCTGATATTATTATTCCGTATTACAATTTGGTTCGACTGGCAAAAAGGTAGTATAAATAAAGATGTTTCTGGCTTCTTTTTGAGGTGCTTATGTTGACCAGGAAATTTAAATGACAGAGTATGCTTTTTGCATACCAGGTTATTTTTTGTGACGTTCCCAGCAGGAGTAAGAATCTTTTGTTAAAAATCTTGTTGGTCTATTTGAGTATTTAATATCCTGTTGCCAAAACATTTAAACCAAAACAGCCATCTAAAGCGTGCTGAATTATTAATTTAATTCTACAATATTATGAGAATATTAGTTGCTGAAGACGAAAAAATTGCTGCAAAACATTTAATTAATACGATTGATGGAATTAACCTGAAATATGAAACAATCGATTGGGTAAAAAGTGTAGCAGAATTAAAAAAGTGGCTGGCTTCCCACCCCGTTCCTGATTTAATGTTTCTTGACATACAACTTCAAGATGGCAAATCACTACAAATATTTGATGAGTGCAAAATTTCGTCCCCCGTTATATTCGTTACTGCTTATGATAATTTTATTATCAATTCTTTTAAGGCTAACAGTTTAAGTTATATTTTAAAACCAATACAACAGCAAGATCTCGAAAGCGCTTTACAGAAGTATAATGAAATATTAAATTACTATAAACCTCCGGAAACAGACTTAAGCCCGATAAAAAAAGAGAGGATAATAGTTCGGAAAGGAGCTGCAAGAATATCCATTCCTTTAGAACAAATTGCTTTTTTTTATTCAGAAATGAAATTAATGTTTGTTGTGGATTTCACGGGAGAACGATTTTTCCTTGATTATAATTTAAGCGAAATTGAGAAATTTTTGAATAAAAAAACATTTTTCAGAATAACACGTCAGGTGGTTATCAATATTAATGCAGTACTGGAATACAAGTCTATAGAATTTTCCAAAATTGAAATAAATCTCTTTAAAAATAATTTTATAAAACACCCAATAATCATCAGCCAGTTTACTGCCCCTGATTTTAAAAGATGGATTGAAAGTTTATGAAGGAATGGGGTTGCCCATTTTGCTATTCCCTGCTGTTGCTGATCCTTCGAATTCTTTTAAAGTATCAGTGCAAGAATAATTAATAAGTGAAAAAAATTAATAGTAAAAGATAACTAAGTGTTTGGTATTAGATATCTATTTCTACAATTAGCAAAATACTGGCTTCGGGATTTTCAATTACCTCCAGGGACCAACCCTGCTTTTTTAATTTATCTGACAATGATTTAAAATACGTGAAAATGGGCGTTTCTGCCCTGGATTTTAAATTATTTACAGTGTAAAATTTAAGTACCAATCTTTTATTTAACCGAACCTCGGAGTTTAAACTGAACATGGCAGTATGATTTTCTGCCAATATTGAAATTGCAAATAAGGAAAATAATTCCATTAGTTTAAACGCTTTTTCAACAGGTATAATCACGCTCTGCACTGTTATGTTGTGGTAAATTATCGCCTCTGAATCCCTGGTTATAAAAATGTCATCAAAATATTTATGAAACTCATTTACAGAGATCGTATCAAATTTCCAAAGTAATTTAATTCTTTTAAGCGCTTCAATTAAAAAAGTTATATTAAGGATATTAATTTGGGGATCATGGCCATAATTCATCAGTACTTTTTTCAATTCACTTAATTGTGTTTGAGTTGTGGTAAGTGCATAATCTGAGATTTCTTTCTTTTGAGTGATCACTGCCTCAAGCCTGTCAATCATCTTTGTTTGAATATATTTCTCATAGATCTTATTAAAAAAAATCATAAGCATCAATAAAAACATCGCTAATAAAATAACTATTATCGCCTGGAACCACAATTCACTTTGAAGTGGTTTTTTGATAATAAAATGAATGCTTAGGGTTTCAGAACTGGAACCATTTAATGTGATGTATGCTTTAAACACATAATTGCCGGGGGATAAACTATTGTATTGAAATACATTATTACCACTCCCGGTTGTCTTCCATTTATTATCATACCCCTCTAATTTGTAATGATATTCTATATTGTCCGGGGATCGTTGCGAAACTCCCTTTAAGGTAATAGCGATTTGATTTTCACTATACGGAATTTTATAAGGAATGTAAACGTTGTTGGATAAAGAATCAATCGGAAAAATATTTTCTAAGGATTTGCCACAGCTAAATGACGTTGTGGTCAAATACCCTTTAGTCATTTTATTAGTATTATCATTTAAAGGATAGTATATATATATGCCATTGGTTGTTGCAATCAAAACAGATTTATCCAGTTGCTTTACTAATCCGTTTTTCCTGCATTCCCCATTAAACATTCCATTCTTTTCTTCAAAGATCCTTATGGTCATATTGCTGAGATCAATCTCTGTTAAGCCAACATTAGAGCCAATGAATAAATTATTCTCATCAACTAATAAAGAGTAAATAGCATTACTATTTAAGCCTGTATTTTTATTGATTTTTTTTATTAGTTTACCAGAAGTGTCAAAAACAAGTACGCCTTGCCCCAACGTTCCAAATAATACCAGGTTTTTATATGATTCGATTGTGTTAACCTCCGTACCATTCCCGGTAAAAAAATTTTTAAGAACATTAAAATTGCTGTCAAGAATATTCACTATTCCCGATGTAGTGATTCCATATATTTCATTTTTCACAACAGTTATGTTGCCCAGAGCATAAGATTTTGTTGAATCGATAATACTGAATTTTTTATCGACCATATAGGAAGTCCCATTAAGCGCTTGTAATAATAATTTATCGTGATAGATAAAGATTTTAAATATAGGTTGATCTACAACTTTTTTTTCAACCCTTGTCATCTTTAATGTCCTGTTATCAAGTTTCCATATTCCTCCTGGGCCAAGTGTACCTATATATGTACTTTCCCCATCTCGTGTAAGAGTGGTAACATATTTATTTTGCATCTTTTCTGGAAAAGGAATTTCAGATACAGTACCGTGAGAAAGTAAATACACTCCGTTTCCCCAACTGCCCAAAAGGGTTTGGGTATTACTGATAACAGCAACAGCTCTTATATCTTTTAAATCTGCAGAATCTGTATTTGATAATGAAAAACAGGCTTCATTGCTTAATTTATACACTCCATTGAAGGTACATCCGACCCATAAATTATTTTCTTTATCCTTCAATATGCAACTTACCGAGTTATTACAAAATCCATTTGATTTTGTAAAACTTACACTTGAATCCTCATTAATTAATTTGCAAAGGCCTTTTGTGCCGCCCACCCATATCGTTGAATCATTTTCGTTGTAAACAAAAGTTCCCTGGCCTACATTGGCTGTTTTAAATTTAGAATACCGGTACATTAATGGAAGTAAAGTGTCTTTATCCAAAAAAAATGTTCCGAAGTTAGAAACAAAATAAGGGGATTGCTGTTCCCCGGTGATAATCTTAAAAAAGGAATATCCTTTTTTAATTGCACCTACCATTAGTGGATGCCGGTAAAATTCAGTGATTTTGCTATTCTTAATTTTATAAATTCTTGAATCTGTTGTAATAAGCCATAAATTATCATTTTTATCGAATGCAAAAAAAAGCACAGTTTTTTCTATGCTGTCATTTATGAAATATTTTTTTACAACCTGGTCTTTCCCAATTTGATAAATAGTGTTATTACATAAAAAGAAAAGACTCTCTGAATTGGCGGTAAGGCAGTTTGTATTATTTTGGGAGTAAAGGAAAGGTTTAAAAAATATGTGAAATTGATGATCATACCTTAGCAACCCGTTGCTGGTTGCAACCCACACAATGCCGGCTGAATCACAAAATATACTGTTGATTTCCAGGCTTTGTAAAATGTCCTGGTCATCATAGTTGATAAATTTTTTGCCATTAAAAATTGCAAGGCCTCCCTGGGTCCCTATCCAAATATTTCCCCTTTTATCCTCCTTTATATCTGTAATATTTGATTGCACTAAACCGTTGCTGGAATTATAATGGACAAAAGAATAGCTTTGCCCATTACCGGTTATATAAGCGCACAAAAAAATATAAAAAAACAGGAAACTTTTCATAAACATTAAAATCGCGCAAGATTTGTTGATGTTAATTTTATTAATAAATTTAACTAAGCTTATCATGTAAATTGCCATAAGAATTACAGACGGCACAAATCTGATGATTAAAATATTTTGTATCGTTTACTTTAGGGATCATCTTATCAAATGTTTCATAATATGGTTAAAACTTTAAACTTTTCTAAATCTTTTTTTAAAGATCATTATTATTATTTAGCGCTATGTTCATCCCTTAACACGTTTTTAATACTTTTTTTTGAAAATAATTTATATGATGTAAAAGATGTGGTCCTGATGTTTTTGACGGTTGTTATCATTTGTTTGTCGCAGTTGTACTGTTCTTACAAAATTAAACAACCTGTTCAGTATATTAAATTGGTTTACCTTTTTTTACAGTCCATTACTTTAGCTATAATATTTCTTACTGTTTTCTTTTACGCATTAATTAGTTTGCCCCTGGGTTTCATCACTATAATTAAGCTTTCTATCTTAATAACGCCCTTGCAAATAAGCATATTTTTTTTCAGAAAATATACTAATCAATTAATAATTACAGCACAAAAGGAAAGCTTAATTACAAATTATCTTTTGGAGCAAAAAGTAAAAGAGATCGAAATTTTAAAGCACCAGGTTGATCCGCATTTTATTTTTAATTCCTTTAATACCCTCTCTTTTTTAATAGGAGAGGATAGTGTAAAAGCAAAAACATTTTCTGAAAAACTTGCTAATGTTTACAGGTATATTATTTTTAACAGTAATAATAATTTAGTAGGGCTTTCTGAAGAATTAAATTTTTCAAAAGATTATTCTTTTCTTCAGGAGATTCGTTACTCCAGTGAAATTCAAATAATTTTTTCCAATTTTTCTGAAATTGAAAACATATTAATTCTGCCTGCATCAATCCAGATATTAATTGAAAATGCCATAAAACATAATGAATTTAATGAGCATTTACCACTTAAAATTTATATTACACTGGAGAGTGATTTTATAACAATTGAAAACGGGAAAAGTATAAAAAAGTACAGTCCCCCAATCAGTAGTAAAATTGGTCTTTTTAATCTCCAGGAAAGATGCGACCTAATTATGAACCGCAAACTTAAAGTCATGAATACAGATACTTTTTTCAAAGTAGAATTGCCTGTACACCGCCACTGAAGGCATTGTACCATTCAGTCTGGGGAAGGCGCAAAAGCATTGATCAAAATTTGTCGTTAAATAAATGAGGATTAAATTTATTGGATAATGGGGCAGACAAAAGATTCGTCAGCCTGATTAATTCCTGCCCGATGCCTATATTTTGATAATTAATATCTACAGCGAGGTCTGCTAAATAAGTGCAAAAAGAATAATCAGTTAATGAACGGGAAACTCCAACTAAGGTATCTTCATCTCTTGCTGTTATAATGAGGTTGGCATTTTCAATCATGTTTTTAATTCTTTCTATATCATTAAAAGATGTTTCCAGTTTAATTGATTTAATAAGAACCTCCCGGAATTCTTCTACTTTTAGATTCTTTTCAATTTGATATTTAATCATAAAATGATTTAGATAGAACGGGTTATACTTTAAATATAATCATCGTATCGTAAAAGTGATATCGACAGGAGCTATTAAAACTGCGTCCCGATTTTTTTGCCTGCAATTTTAATTTACCTTATCGATATCTTTTGACGAAAAGTTGCCTGCCGTTGAATTCTGTTACAAAATTTTAGTTTAAAAAACTGCCTGTTGTTTAAATTAGATCACCTGAGCTTCCTGTTTATACATAAAAACTAAACTGTTAGTGAAATATATTCATGCTTATTTTTGAAGAATAAGCTGAAAAAATCCCTGGTCTCCAAAAGGCGGAGCAATAATGTGGATTTTTATACTTATTTGGTTAGTACAGGAAAATACAAAACCAGAACTGCCTGCACCTGTAATTGCCTTATAAGCACCATAGTCGCCGAAAGTTACTCCGGTAGCAATGCTAACTGCGCCAGTTGCAGGTTCTACATCAAGCAATAGAGGACTGACAACAGCACCGCCATTAGGATATACCTGGCTTAGATTAACCTGGTTTGCACCGGGCCCTGCAGTAACCTGCACCATATCACCTACACTATACCCATCCCAATCATCCTGAACTACCGAGTAGCTTCCGGCTATGCCGCCAGCATCAAAGGGACAAATAACTGTAGCAGTCCAGGTAGAAGCTACATTAAATGCGAGCTGACTTTCCAGATCTGCGGAACTGGTATTTGCAGTAGAAAATTTTCTTCCGTCTTTCGTTACCACTTCATTATATAGAAAGAAAACACTACCGGGGTCAAGATTACCAGGCGTTAATCCTAATGCTGTTGCAATTTGTGCATTGGTTACAGATAGTGTTGTTGCCCCGCTAAAAGGCACATTTTTAATTAGCTTCCATTTTGTCTGATCCAGGGTGTTGATACTGGAAACATATATGTTTACACTTGCCACAGGGCTGCCCACTGAATTTACAACCATGCCTACACTGCTGGCCTGGTCAACAGCATTTAAGAGGATGTTATTAGTTTTTACCAATGTTAAGTAGGCCCCTTTACCCACTTCGTTATAAAAGTCTTTTGGTTTACTACATGATACTATCAACATTAAAAAACCAAGTGAAAAATAAAATGCTTTTTTCATCGTATATAGTTTAGTGAATTTTATTTAATTAACAAAAAGGTTATCAGGATTATTATCCCAGAATACCTTAACGTTTGTTGCAGTTTTTTGAGTTATAGTATTGTTCCGGTTAGCAAAAGAACCGGGATAAAACATAGAACGTAAAAAAGCCCCCGGCGAAGGATTTAAATTTGGCTGCATATTCCTTGGCATTCCTGTACGCCGGTAATTATTATAAGATTCAATACCATTGCCCCAAAGAGCAATATAATATTCTTTCATTATCACATTCAGTTTATCAGCATCAGCAGGTGCAGCATTATAAAGCTGTAAAACTTTATCTACATAAGCCTGGATGGCTGCTGCTGTTGGCACCCTGGTTGAGGGAACGCTTATACCCACAGTCCCCGGGTAAGCCACTACAGTAGCAATAGATTTTCTTATGGCAGATTCTAATAAAGTTTTCGCATCACCGGGTGTGCCCAAAGTAAGTGCATCTTCAGCCTTTACAAATTCCGTAAAAGCAGGTTGCCATAATGGTAATATTCCCTGGCCTTGTGCACCATCTGTGCCGTCTCCTTTAATACGAGCCTTTTCATCGTTATCAAATTTGCCACCTGCGGGATATATACCCCAGATTGCCCGTTGAAAATTATCTGGCGGAATGCCACGATCATTTCCATGGTCACGGCCATAAAAGCCGGCAACATTTGCATAGCAAAAAGGAGCATCAGCCGGGTAATGTGCAGGTGCAGTACTGGTTAAACACTCTAAGGTAGATACGGGCAATATGGTTACATTACCAATTTGCCTGTAAAAATAATACCGCCAGCGAGGGTCTAATCCGAGGCCTTTTTCAGCATACACTACATACATAAAATAGTTGCCTAAATATCCATTGGCACCAGTGCTGCCATAATAATTGTTGAATTTAGGACTACGGCTGTTTGGATTAACCGCTTTCGACCCATATTTAAAAACAAAGGCTTGTGCATCCGTGGTTATTAATTCGCCATCAGCAAGCAGGGCAGTAATTTTGGGTTGTACTGTATTATCTACAAGCCTTACCTGGTTGTATAATTTTAGTTTAAGTGTTTTTGCCGCTCTTCTCCAATTGGCTGCTTCTGCAGTTGCACTGCTGGCAGTATAAAAAAGATCATTAGTAGGCCGTGAAGTGAGCGTTGTTACCCTGTTAAAACTGGCTATAGCACTATCCAGTAAGGCAAAAACGGAATCGTACACATTTTTGCCGGGATCCGCTTTAGGGTTAGTATTTTCAATACCAAGATTGGCTTCTGAATTTGGAACATCGCCGAAAAAATCAACTAGGGTTGCCGCAGTATAAGCCTTTAATACTTTGGCCATACCAATATGTAAATGCCGGTCAGATTTTTGAGCAACTGTAATTAAAGCATTGGCATTTTTAAAAACTACCTGGTACGCATCTCTCCAGGCATTATCAAACGATTCAGGATTATAAAGATCTTTATATGTTCTTGACGCCATGTATTCCATCCGGGTAAGATCTTCGCCGTTCTGAGAAAGCCCTGGCTCAACACCTTGTGCTGCATAAAAATCGGCAAAGCCCAGTTGTACTGTATTTAAATAAAGATCTACATCTGCCGTTTCCGGTGCCGGTGAGTTTGGGTCTGTAAGCATCTTATCAAACTTTTTACACCCGGCAATTATTGTTAACGTTCCCATTATGGCTATTAATAAAACTTTTAGACTTTTCATTTTTATCAATTTTTTAGAATGTTACTTTTAATGTTGCACCAAATTTGCGTACCTGCGGCCCTGTAACAAATTCAAAGCCTCTTGTTTTGCCAACGCCACCACTGGATGACTCAGGATCATAATTAGAGCCCTCAGGAAAATAAGGTGCCTTATGCCATAAATTTTGACCACTTATAATGAATGACACAGCTCCAAACGGGGTTTTATTAATAACAGATTGAGGTAATGAATAAGATAGTGATACCTCTCTTAACCTAACCACTGTTGCATTGTAGAGAAATTGTTCCGCTGCCCCGGAATAGGTATTAAAATAGGCACGATCAATTGAAGTTTGATAATCATTGGGTGTACCATCCTGTTTAACGCCTGGTAAAACGATAGCAATTGAGCGATCAACATCCGTGGCTTTTGCAAGGCCACGAACAAAAAGGGCATTAACTGAAGTAGCGTATATAACTCCACCCTTAGTATAATCCCATTGCATCCGGAACTCAAACCCTTTATAGCTAAGGGTACTTATACCTGATAATTTATAATCTGCATTGGGATCGCCAATAATTACTGATTCAGTAGATTGAATATAATAACCATCTGGCCCAACAATTCTTTGACCTGTTTTTGGATCTTTCTGCCAAACATTTCCCTTAATAATTCCAAAAGGTTGGCCGTTTATAGCAAAGTTTCCAGTGTTACTAAATAAACCTCCTGTCTGAACCTGGGGAATTTCTGCAGGTAAATTACTTACCTTGCTCCGGTTCCGGCTGAAATTTCCATCTAACTGCCACGTAAGATTTTTACTTTTTATTACTGTTAATCCCAGCCCTAATTCAATTCCCCGATTGGTAAGATCGCCTGCATTGATGGTTGATATTTCATAGCCGGTTGAAGGATCAAGTGGCCTGTTAAGTATTTGATTAGTGGACTTTCTGTTATACCAGGTAAAATCTATAGTAAAACGGTTATTTAATAATTTGGATTCTACGCCAGCTTCAAATTCTGCAAGCAACTCTGGTTTTAAATTTGGGTTTGCAAGAAATGTACTGATAGTATTGCTGTTTACTACCCCACCTGGCCTTGTTACAAAATCGTTTGTAGAAATGGTTAAAGTAGGCCTGGTTAAATACGGTGCCGGAAAGTTAGCAGCAGTTGCATAACCGGCTCTTAACTTTAAATAATTGAGTACCCGGTTTCCCTGCAAGCCACTAAAGGCAG